>CAJYKO010000318.1 GCA_913775215.1 uncultured Devosia sp.
CGCCGGCGATGCCGACGTTGAAATGGCCGAAGCGGCGATCGACGCCAAGGTCGACGCCGCCGGTAAAAATCTGGGGCGGGGTGGTCACGAAAGGCGAAAGGCCAACGGTGCCGGGCAGGTCCTGCGAGAGGCCGATATTGGCGCCGGCGTTTACGGAGGTGTTTGAATTGATAGGTGCGGTGGCTGAGAGCGAAAGGCCGCCAGCGGTGACAGTGAGATTGTCCTGGCCATTGACCTTGGCAATTTCGGCAGAGCCGGCAAAGACGAGGTCAGCGATTCCGCCCTTGTGGTTCAGGGTGAATTGCGGCGTCAGTCGGGTGACGAAGGTTTCCTGGCCATTGGAAGTCGTGTAGGTGCCGCGAAGGCCTACCGACAAATCGAGCGGAGCGGTAGCCGGGACATCGGTCGGCACGGCGAATTCGGGTGGAACGGGCTGCACAGGATAGACGCCAGGGCGCAGCCGGTCCTGTGTCAGGTCCTCAGGCTCTTCGGTGACGCGGCGCGTCGAGGTCTGGTTGGCTTGACCGGTCTGAGTTGATGGACTGGTTGCGGTCGTCTCGTCGGTGACGACCAAAGCGGGAGCGGCGAGGGCAGGGCTTGCCAGCATGCCGGCCAGCACGCCCAAGGCAATGGTCCTGTTGTGCTGCCTCTTGGACACGCCGCGCTCCAAAACAGGGCGCCTCCAAAGTGGAGGGCTCCGCGCGCGATCCTTTCAGCTTATGGTTAATGAACCCTTGCCGAGGCCTAAATGGCCTCGACGCGAAGCACAGCACCATCGCTGCCGGTGATGCGGATGCGGCTACCGGACGGCAAATCCTGGCCAGCGATGCGCCAGACAGTGTCGTCGAGCGTCAGCCGGCCAAAGCCGCCGGCGATGGGTTGTTCAAGGACAGCCTCGCGACCGATGAAACGATCGGCGCGGCGGTTGAGATAGGGACTATCCGTTTGTTTCGACCGAGTTCGGCTGAAGCGGGTCCAGAGGAGAATGGCGACAAGCGCGAGAACGGCAAAGAGCAGCCATTGCCACGGCCAGGCAATGGGCTCGATGAAGACCACGATGCCCGTGACGATCCCGGCGACGCCGAGCCAGACGAGAAATCCGCCCGGTACGACAAGCTCAAGCCCGAGCAGCACGAGCCCGGCAATGATCCAGGCCCAAGGCGCATTGGCGGCGAGGAATTGGATAAGGGCCATGCCGGGTGCCTTAGCTCGGATCGGGTTCGCGCGGAGTCTGGCCGGCGACGGGCGGACGCGACGCGGGACGAGGCGACTGCGCCGGGCGCGCGTCGCCGCCACCAAAGGTTTCGCGGGCGATTTCGGCAATGCCGCCAATGGCGCCAATGACACTTGAGGCTTCGACCGGCAGCATCAGCACCTTCTGATTGGGCGAGGTGGCGAGCTTGCCAAGCGCTTCGATGTAATTGTTGGCGACGAAGTAATTGATGGCCTGAACGTTACCGGCGGCAATGGCCTCGGAAACCATCTGGGTCGCCTTGGCTTCGGCTTCGGCAGACCGCTCGCGCGCTTCGGCATCGCGGAAGGCAGCTTCGCGGCGGCCTTCGGCCTCGAGAACCTGAGCCTGCTTTTCGCCTTCGGCCTTGAGAATGGCGGCCTGGCGCCGGCCTTCAGCTTCAAGGATGGTGGCGCGCTTTTCGCGCTCTGCCTTCATCTGCCGGCCCATGGAGTCGACGAGATCCTTGGGTGGATCGATATCCTTGATTTCGATGCGGGTGATCTTGACCCCCCAAGGCGAGACGGCGGTGTCGACGACGCGCAGAAGGCGCTCATTGATTTCGTCGCGATGGCTCAGGAGTTCGTCGAGATCCATCGAGCCCATGACCGTGCGGATATTGGTCATGGTCAGGTTGAGGATGGCGTTCTCAAGATTGGAGACCTCGTAAGCAGCCGCGGCAGCATCGAGGATTTGGTAGAAAGTCACGCCATTGGCCGTAATCGAGGCATTGTCGCGCGTGATGACTTCCTGGTGAGGAACGTCGAGCACCTGCTCCATGACATTGATCTTCTTGCCGATCGTGTCGATGAAGGGCACGATGAGGTTGAGGCCGGGCTTGAGGGTCCGCGTATATTTGCCGAACCGCTCGATCGTGTAGTTGTAGCCCTGCGGCACGGTTTTTGCGCCGGCAAAGAGCACCAGGATAATCAGGATACCAAGGAAGATCAGCGTGATGCTGAGCCCGTCCAGAGCGAAACCGTCAAATCCCATTGTGCGTGCTCCTAAAAGTTATGTCGTTCTTATCTAAGGATATAGTGACAGTTAGGCAATCAAGTAGCCGTACGACTGCGGCTGGCTTTTTTGCCACCGCGCGGCCAATCGGCCTTGCAGCTTTCCCAATCTCAGCCTAACCCTTCAGCCGAACTGTTCTTTGCTTTGAGAAGAGAAGCCCATGCCGCAGGACGCAACCGCCATCCGCTCCATCCTGTCCCTGGCTCCAGTCGTGCCCGTCATCATTCTTGATGATGTGTCGCAGGCGCGGCCTTTGGCGGAGGCGCTGGTCGCCGGTGGTCTGCCGGTGCTCGAAGTGACGCTGCGGACACCCAATGCGCTCAAGGTCATGGAAGAGATGGCCAAGGTTTCCGGTGCCATCGTCGGCTCAGGCACGGTGCGCAATGCGGCCCATATGAAATCCTCGGTCGATGCTGGATGCCGTTTCATGGTGTCGCCGGGCGCGTCACCGCGGCTGCTCGACGCGGCCGATGATATTGCTATCCCGCTCTTGCCGGGGATCGGTACGCCGACCGAAGCCATGGCGGCAGCGGAACGCGGCTATTCCTTCCTCAAATTTTTCCCGGCTGAAGCGCTTGGCGGCGCGCCGGTGCTCAAGGCCTTCGCTTCGCCGCTGCCCGACATCACCTTCTGCCCCACCGGCGGGATCGATGCGGTCAAGGCCAAGACCTATCTGAGCCTCCCCAACGTTATCTGCGTGGGCGGCAGTTGGATCATGCCGGCGGATGCGCTGGCGAGTGGCGATTTCGCGCGTATCGAAGCACTCGCCAAGGAAGCGAGCGCGCTCAAGGCTTAATGCGGTCAAGGAGGTGAGCGTGGACAAGACAGCGTCCGGTCTCGGTCACCTCCGCATCGTGCTTTCCGACAAGGCCTATATCGGGCCCGGAAGGGCGGATCTGCTCGAGGGTATCGCGGCGACCGGGTCGATCTCGGCGGCCGGTAAGGCCATGGGGATGAGCTATAAGCGCGCCTGGGGACTGGTGCAGGCGCTCAATGAAGGCTTTGGGCGGCCGCTGGTCGAGACGGCTCGCGGCGGCGCGGGGCAGGGTGGCGCGCAACTGACGGCTCTCGGGCGAGACGTGCTGGCACGGTACCGGGCCATGCAGACCGCCACAGAAGCGGCGATTGTAGCCGATGTGACGGCCCTCCGCGCAGCGATTTCCGATATTTCCAAATAAACATATGGCTTGCGCCACTGACATGTTTACGCCATCGATATGGCCGATCGAACATATCGGAGGCTTCCTTGTCCCGTCTGCTGCTTTCTCTTGCCGTTGTCGCCGCCACTGCAACGCCGAGTTTTGCCGAAACCGTCAATGTCGCGGTGGCGGCCAATTTTACCGCCGTCGCTGAAGAGCTGAAGACGCGGTTCGAAGCCAAGGGCGAGCATCAGGTGGACCTAAGCTTTGGCGCGACGGGTCAGCTTTACACCCAGATCACGCAGGCTGCGCCGTTCGGCGTTTTCCTTGCCGCCGATGATACGCGCCCGCAAAAGGCGATCGATGAAGGTTTTGGCGTCGAAGGCAGCAATTTCATCTATGCCGAAGGTCAGCTCGCACTTTACGGACCGGGTCGCGATCTCAGCGACGGCGAAGCGGCGCTGAAGGGTGACTTCAACAAGATCGCCATCGCGGATCCTGAAGCGGCGCCCTATGGAAAGGCAGCCATCGAGACGCTGACGGCGCTTGGCCTTCTTGAAACGCTCAAACCCAAACTTGTGCAGGGTGAAAACATTTCCCAGACATTGCAGTTCATCGAAAGCGGCAATGCCGAACTCGGTTTCGTGGCCGCAAGCCAGGTGATCGGCAAGGGTGACCAGTGGATCGTGCCTGCGGAATTGCACGAGCCCATCTCGCAGGGCGCTGTGCTGCTTAAGGAAGGCGAAAACAATCCTGCCGCGGTGGCCTTCCTCGATTTCCTCAAATCCGACGAAGCAGTGTCGATCATCGAGGCGGCGGGCTATACCGTCCCCTGATGGATTGGACGGCGCTTTTTTCACCGATTGTCCTGACGCTCAGCCTCGCGCTGAGCGTTACGCTTGTGTTGATCGTTATCTCGACGCCGATCGCCTGGTGGCTGGCGCATGGACGATGGGCGGGAAAAGAAGTCTTAGGCGCGCTTGTGACGCTGCCCCTCGTTCTTCCGCCGACCGTGCTCGGCTTTTATCTGCTCCTCGCTTTGGGACCGAACGGACCGGGCGGATGGATCGCGGGGTTTTGGGGCTCCCGGACGCTCGCCTTTTCCTTCGGCGGCCTGATGATCGGAGCGGGTTTTGCCTCGCTCCCCTTCATGGTGCAGCCGCTGCGCAACGCGTTCGCAGCCATCGAAGCCGAAGTGCTCGAAGCCGCAGACACGCTCGGTGCAACGGCGCGGCAAAGGTTTTTTCGCGTCGTGCTTCCCTTGGCGGCGCCTGGCTATCTCGTCGGCGGCATCATGGCCTTTGCCCATACGATGGGCGAATTCGGCGTCGTGCTAATGATCGGGGGGAACATTCCAGGCGAAACAAAAGTGCTCTCGATTGCCATCTATGATTTCGTCGAGCGGCTGCAATGGGAGCGGGCACATGTGCTGGCTGGGGGAATGGTTGTCTTCGCCTTCCTCGTGATTTTCTCCATGCTCATGATCAATCGACGGGCGACCGCGCCGCGGGATCGTGCGCCCCTCTAGCCGCGTTGACCGCTAACATGTTAGTTGCTAGAGCAGGCCTGAAACGCCTCTCGGAGCCCTTCCATGCCCGCCATCGACAAGATCCTCACCGTTGACGAAATGATGCGGGTGGCGCGCCGGCGGGTGCCGAAAATGTTTTTCGAATATGCCGATAGCGGCTCTTACACGGAAAGCACCTATCGCGATAACGAGAGCGACTTCCAAAAGATCAAGCTCAACCAGAAAGTTGCGGTAAACCTCGAGGGTCGCAACCTCAAGACCACCATGCTGGGCAAGGAAATCACCATGCCCGTCGCTATTGCCCCGGCGGCAACCGGCGGCATGCAGACAGCAGACGGCGAGATCAAGGCAGCGAAAGCCGCGCAGAAATTCGGCATTCCATTTGCCCTCTCGACCATGAGTGTTTGCTCGATCGAGGACGTTGCCGAGAACACAACGGCGCCGTTCTGGTTTCAGCTCTATGTCATGCGCGACCGCGATTTCATCAATCGCCTGATCGACCGGGCCAAGGCGGCAAAGTGTTCGGCGCTCGTCCTCACCATGGACCTCCAGATCCTTGGGCAGCGTCACAAGGACATCAAGAATGGGCTGTCGACCCCACCAAAATTCACGCCCTATTCCATCTGGCAGATGATGCAGCACCCGCTCTGGTGCGCACGCATGCTCGGAACCAAGCGCCACACGTTCCGTAATATCGTCGGCCATGTGAGCGGTGATCATGATCTCGCTTCGCTCTCGGCCTGGACGGCGAGCCAGTTTGACCCGACGTTGAACTGGGGTGATGTGCGCTGGATCAAGGAGCGGTTCGGCGGTCCGGTGATCGTCAAGGGTGTGCTCGATCCCGATGATGCGCAGGCCGCAGTCGACAATGGGGCCGACGCCATCGTCGTCTCCAACCATGGCGGGCGGCAGCTTGATGGGGCGCCATCTTCCATCCGCGTCTTGCCCGAGATCGTCGATCGCGTGGGGAACAAGACCGAAGTTTATCTCGATAGCGGCATTCGCTCAGGGCAGGATGTGATCAAGGCGCTGGCTTATGGCGCCAAGGCAACCTTTATCGGCAGGCCTATGCTTTATGGGCTTGGTGCTGGCGGCGAGGAGGGCGTGACGCGCGTGCTCGAGATCATCCGCAAGGAACTCGACACGACCATGGCTCTGTGCGGCGAACGCGACATTCTCAATGTCGGGCTGCACAACATCTATTCGAACGATATTCCGCCGCGCAACGCGCCCAAGCTAAGGGCCTGATCCTCAGTTTTCTTCTCGCTGATCTTCGATGCCGTGGGTGAGGATGCGCCGGCGACGGTCAGGGCCAGCATATTCCGGCGCCTCGATGAATTCGCGCGGATTGATGTCGAGGCTCGCTATCCGCTTTTGCAGGTCGGCGGCAGAGAATGGTTTTTTGAGGAATTCGCTGACCCCGGCATCGCGAGCGGCCGCGATGCGGTCGACATCGGGAGCGGCTGACATCATGATGACCGAAGTCGTGCGGTTGGGGCAGTCGAAGTCCGTGCGTAGCTGACG
>CAJYKO010000319.1 GCA_913775215.1 uncultured Devosia sp.
AATCCACCAGCGCGTGGCTCCCGAAATCGAGTGGATTGCCCAACTTGGACTTTCTAGGCATTGCCCGGTCGATGCGCTCATGAGTTGGACTGCGCCGCTGCTTGAAGCAGGCTCTTATCAAAGCATCGATCTTTACGGGGACGAACTGGCTCAACCCATTGGCGTCTTCAAGCCCATCTACCGAGCTGCCCACGCAAAAGGCCTTCGGCTCAAGGCGCATGTGGGAGAATGGGGCACAGCGGACGATGTTTGGCAGGCGGTCGAAGAATTGGGGCTCGATGAAGTGCAGCATGGCATCGCCGCAGCGCAATCGCCAGCTGTCATGCGCTTCCTCGCGGATCATCAAATTCGGCTCAATATCTGTCCGACGTCAAACGTCATGCTTGGCCGGGTCGATAGCATCGCGAGCCATCCCATCAGGACGCTTCACGACGCCGGCGTCATCGTCACGGTCAACACCGATGATGTCCTCGTGTTTGGCTCAAGCATTTCCGAGGAATACATCCGGCTCCATGAGGCAGGCGTTTTCTCTCCCGCCGAGTTGAACCAGATCAGGCTGAATGGCTTGACCGATCCAGTCGTCGCGCGATGAAGACCTAGTAACTCATTTCTGTCGCTCCAAGGGAGGCACCCAAACAGACCAGCACTCTGTACTTAGCGGCAGCTTTGTCGATTTGCCCATAGTTTGCGGGAGGGCCGAAATAGGGGTCGGCTTCGGACTGGTGCCTAACAGTCGTGTCGACAAGTAACTTCCGTTGAAAGTATGCCGAACCGCGCCTCTGCATCGAGATTGGCGGCTCGGATTGTCGCTTTCGCTCCTCGCCGTGCCGAAGCTTCTTATTGTATGGGAGGTTTTACCTACGGCTGCGTGGGCAATCCGCTGCGGGCTGCTTGACAGGGCAGACAGAAGAGTTTTCAAAGCATAGACTTGGAAAACTACCAGAGTCGGGTTCGTTGGCCGTTTTGTCTTGATGACCCAGACGATTGCGAGGATCGATGTCGGACAAGGTCGAGGGACGCTGGGGCGAAATTTTTACGCCGCGCTATGCGACGGTGACACTGATCCTCTGCCTTGGCGTGGCGCTTCTCGCATTCAATGCTTTTCTGGCCTCGATCTCCCTGCCGACAGCGGTGCAGGAACTGGGCGGTGTGGCGCTGATTTCCTGGGCGCTGACGCTGTTTCTCGTCTTTGCCATTGTCGGCGGATCGGGCGCCGCGCTGCTCAAGCGCCGGCTGGGCGCGCGTAACGCGCTCTTGCTGTCCGCTTGCGTCTTTCTGATCGGAACGCTGATTGCAGGAACAGCGACATCCATGCCGCAGGTGCTGGTTGGGCGCGCGATCCAGGGGCTGGGCGAGGGCGTTGTGTCAGCCGTCTGCTTTGCGCTGATCCCGGAACTCTTCCCCTCGCGCTTGGTCCCAAAGGTGTTTGGACTGCAGGCGACGGTCTGGGCGGTGGCGGCCTTTGGTGGGCCGGCCGCAGCAGGGCTTTTGACCGAACTTGTTTCCTGGCGCGCGGCGTTTCTCGTCAATGTGCCGCTGGTGCTGATCTTTGCCAGCATGGTGATCATCAAGGTGCCGGCGCGCGTCAGCGAGGGGATGGATGCCATCGGCTTTCCGGGTTTGAGGCTCGGGCTGATCGGCAGCGGCATTCTGCTGGTGGCTCTCGCCGCCGTCGTGGCGCCATTGCCGGCAACACTCTTGCTGATGGGAGCGGCTGTGCTTCTTGTGGCCTCCGTCTGGCTTGATGGACGGTCGGCGACGCGGCTAATGCCGGCCGATGCTTTCCGCCTCTCTTCGGTGGTGGGGAGCGGGCTTTGGGCCGTGCTGCTGATCAATATCGCCGGGGCCGGGTCGGCAGTTTACCTGGTGCTCGTCCTCCAGGAAATGTGGAGCTTTGGCCCAACAGCGGCAGGCGCACTGGCGGCGGTCCTTGCGGTGGCCTGGAGCGCATCCTCGATCACGGTGGCCAATGTGAAGAGCAAGGAAACACGCAAGATACTGATCAAGGCCGGGCCGGCGATGATCGGACTGGGACTCTTGCTGGTGCTCGCCGGGCTCGAAATCGACCAAGTGGCGCTGGTGGTTGTCGGGCAGATGGTGACGGGCTCGGGCTTCGGGCTTCACACTGGCTATCTCAGTCTCACCATGATGGAAGCGGCAAGCGATGCCGAACGCGACCGGACTTCTGCCCTGCTGCCAACGACCCAATCGGCCGGCAATGCGATCGGGGCGGCGCTGGCTGGGGTTGCGGCCAATGCTGCAGGGCTGGCAACGGCGGTAACTGCGAGCGACATCAAATTTGCGATCGTTCCGGTCTATGTGCTCGGCGCGGTCATGGCTGGGCTGGCGCTGGTCGCGGCCTGGCACATGGTCGGAATGATCCGGCCGCAGGACAGCGCCTCAAGCTTTGCTGCGCACTGAAAGGGTCAGCCCCGTTGCTGGGCGCAGTCGGCACTGCCATCGCGCTCAAGGCAGGCGCACTGGGCGCGGAACACGTCCGCCTCGTCCTCGGTCAGTTTGCGGCCACGTTGCAAAAGCTCAAGTTGCGACCAGCAGAGTTGCGCCTCCACATTCGTGGTGTCGGCGCCCTGCGAGACGTCATTCAAACAACGATAGGGCAGGAAGGTGCTGGCAGCACCCGCATTCATCATCGCGATCGTCAGGGCATTGGCGATGTCGAGTTCCTGGTTTGACTGCGGGCAGATGGGCGGGCTTTCGGTGCAACCGGAGGCGATGAAATTCTCGTTCTGGGCGATGAAATTGTAGTTGAGATCATCGCTGCCGAAAAACTTCAGAGCCTTGGTCCAGTTCTGCTCGAACGTCATGCATTTTTTGGCCTGCCACGCGCTTTCGCTTTCCTCGGCCTGAACCGGCAGGACACTGACGAGGACGAGAAAGAGAACGCTCAAACAGCGCATGGATTTTCGGTTTTCCTGACAGACGAAAGCCCTAACCCCCACAAGGGGATTAGGGCTTTTTGATGGGTCATCGGCTTACGCCGGATCAGAAGGCGTAGTTGACGCCGGCGCGGATCACGCTGAAGCGCTGGCCGATTTCGCGGCTGCCTGCTGCGGGCAGATTGTAGGAAGCATTGCCGAGGTCGACGTAAAGGTACTCGGCCTTGACCGAGAGATTGTCGGTGGCCTTGGCTTCGATACCGACACCGGCGGTCCAGCCGAAATGGGTGCCGTTCTGCGAGGTCGTGGTGTTGTTCGAAATCGTCTGGGTGGTGCCGCGACCGAAGGCTGCACCGAGGGTCACATAGGGCATGACCTGACCGAAGGTGCCACCAGCGCGGGCGCGGGCGGTACCGAAGAGGTCCAGCTTGCTTTCGAACGTGCCGGCGCCACCGGCGAGCGGTTCGTTATAGGCAAGGTTGGCCCATTGCAGGTCGGCTTCGCCGCCAACGACGAAGCCGCCCATGTCCATGTTGAAGCCTAACTGACCGCCAGCGGTCCAGCCGGAGCTATTGTTATTGGTATTGGTGATCGCCGGGCTGACCGAGGTATTGCCCCAGAGATAGCCGCCGCTGACGCCGGCATAAAAACCGTTCCAGTCCGCGACGGACGTGGAGGAGAACATGGTCGAGGTGGCAGGAGCACCGCCGCCGTTCCAGCCCAGGTCGGCTGCGCTTGCAGACGCGGTAAGCGCCAGAACGGCTGACATCACAATGGCTGAGCGTATCATTGGGGCCTCGTCGAAAATGAGCCTTAACATAAGGGCTCAAAATCGCCTCAAGGTCTTAATGATGGGGTAAGGAATAAGGTTAACGCTGCGCCTTTTATCGAATTGTGAATTGTTCCGTTAACTGCAGCGGCTCAGCTGTGGAGGCCCGGGGCTTCGCGGCCGGTCGAGGCGACATATTCGGTATAGCCGCCGCCATAGACATGGACGCCTTCGGGGGTCAGTTCGAGTACGCGATTGGAGAGGGCGGCGAGGAAGTGGCGATCGTGGGAAACGAAGAGCATGGTGCCTTCGTAATTGCTCAGGGCAGTGATCAGCATTTCCTTGGTCGCGATATCGAGGTGGTTGGTCGGCTCGTCGAGGACGAGGAAATTCGGCGGATCGAACAGCATCATGGCCATGACGAGACGCGCCTTTTCGCCGCCCGAAAGCACACGACACTTCTTTTCGATATCATCGCCTGAAAAGCCGAAGGCGCCGGCAAGGGCGCGGAGTGGGGCCTGGCCGGCCTGGGGGAAAGAATATTCCAGCTGGCCGAAGACTGTCAGGTCGCCATCAAGCACATCCATGGCGTGCTGGGCGAAATAGGCCATTTTTACCGAAGGCCCACGGGAGACCGAACCGGTATCGGGTTCGGTGGTGCCGGTGACGAGTTTCAATAGCGTCGACTTGCCCGCGCCATTGATGCCCATGATCGCCCAGCGTTCGCGGCGGCGGACGTGGAAATCGAGGCCATCATAGATCGAGCGCGAGCCATAGCGTTTCGATACGCCCTTGAGCAGAGCCACGTCTTCGCCCGAGCGCGGGGCGGGGCGGAATTCGAAATCGACGGTCTGGCGGCGCTTGGGCGGCTCGACGCGGTCGATCTTGTCGAGCTTTTTGACCCGGCTCTGCACTTGTGCGGCGTGAGACGCGCGGGCTTTGAAGCGGGCGATGAAATCGAGCTCCTTGGCGAGCATCGCCTGCTGGCGTTCGAACTGAGCCTGCTGGTTCTTTTCGGCCAGCGCCCGCTGCTGCTGGTAAAATTCGTAATTGCCGGAATAGGTGGTCAGCGCGCCGGCATCGATCTCGACGATCTTGGTACAGATGCGGTTCATGAATTCGCGGTCGTGCGAGGTCATGAACAGGGCGCCCTGATAGTTCTGCAGGAATTCCTCGAGCCAGATCAGGCTTTCGAGGTCGAGGTGGTTGGAGGGCTCGTCGAGGAGCAGTGCATCGGGGCGCATGAGGAGGATTTTGGCGAGCGCGACGCGCATCTTCCAGCCGCCTGAAAGGGCGCCCACATCGCCATCCATCATTTCCTGCGAAAAGCCGAGACCATCGAGGACTTCGCGGGCGCGGCCATCGAGCGAATAGCCGTCGAGCTCTTCGAACTGGTGCTGGATTTCGCCATAGCGCTCGATGATGGCATCCATCTCGTCGGCCTTGTCGGGATTGCCCATATCGGCTTCGAGGGCCCGCATTTCCCTGACGATTTCGCTGACGGGGCCAGCGCCATCCATGACGGCGGTAACTGCGCTGACGCCAGACATTTCCCCGACATCCTGGCTGAAATAGCCGATTGTGGTGCCGCGCTCGACCGAAACCTGGCCCTCATCGGGCTGCTCTTCGCCGGTGATCATGCGGAAAAGCGTGGTCTTACCCGCGCCATTGGGACCGACAAGGCCGATCTTTTCGCCCTTGAGGAGTGATGCCGACGCCTCGATGAAGACGATCTGCTTGCCGTTCTGCTTGCCGATGCTTTCGAGGCGGATCATGTTTTTGGGCCTTGGAGTAGTTGCGGCGCCAGAAGCATTCGCACGCCACCTTATGTCATCCCCGCGCAGGCGAGGATCCATCTTGAGATCTCAGGATAGGCCCCGGCCTTGACCGGGGTGACAATCGAAGGTGGGGCGCCCATGGACGCAAACCGCTTGATTGGTACGAGCCGCCCCTAAAGCATTGTCCTCCACGCAGCGCAAGCGCTGGAGAAACAAGGCGGCCATTCCAAAAGCCACGCGAGAGAAGAGCCTTGTCTACGCCGCGTCATTGATGAGGCCTTCGGCCATGCCGTATTCGTGGAGCTTTCGATAAAGCGTCGAGCGGCCGATGCCGAGGGCCCGGGCGACGCGCGACATGCGGCCACCGTGATAGTCGATGGCAAAGGCGATCGCTTCGCGCTCGATATCGCCGAGGGGCCGAAGATCGCCGCCGGTCGAGAGGAAGCGATCCTGCATGGGCGGGAGTTCCGGCTCGGCACGCGGGCGCGCGGGGGCGGTGTCAATATGCACCGGGGCGGCAAGAACGGGGGCTGTGACAGCGGCGCGAAAAGCCTCCTCGCGGCCGGCAGATTGCGCCAGAATTTGCGGGAAATCCTCGGGCTCGAGAAAGGCGGAATCGGCGAGGACAACGGCGCGGTAGATCGTGTTTTCAAGCTGGCGGACATTGCCGGGCCAGTCATAGGCAGCAAGGAGATCGAGCGCCTTGGGGGTGACGCCGATAATGCGCTTGCCCGCTTCGGCCGAGAGGCGCGCAACGAAATGAGCGGTGAGGTTTTGCAGATCTTCCATGCGCTCGCGCAAGGGCGGCACATAGATGGGAAAGACGTTGAGACGATAGAACAGGTCTTCGCGGAATTCGCCGGATTTGGCGAGATTGAGCAGGCGCCGATTGGTAGCGGAGATGACGCGGACATTGACGCGCTCGGGGCGGGCGGCACCGACCGGTTCGATCTCGCCTTCCTGGAGGGCGCGGAGGAGCTTGACCTGGGTTTCGAGGGGCAGTTCGCCGACTTCGTCGAGGAACAGCGTGCCGCCATGGGCTTCGGCAAACTTGCCGGTCTGGTCAGAGACGGCGCCGGTAAAAGCACCCTTCTTGTGGCCGAAGAGCACGGATTCGACGAGATTGGGGGGGATGGCACCGCAATTGACGGTGACGAAGGGTTTGCCGGCGCGGTCGGACATGCCCTGGATGATCCGCGCGACCATTTCCTTGCCGACGCCGGTTTCGCCCTCGATGAGGACAGGGATCGGGCTTTTCGCCGCTTTGGCCGAGAGGGAGAGGACGCGTGCCATGGCGGGCGCCGTCGCGATCATGTCGGCCTGCGTGAGCGTGCCGCTGCGCTTGGCCGTCTCGGAGCGAATGGCGGCTTCGAGCGTGTCGAGCTTCATGGCATTGCGCAGCGAGATGATGAGGCGCTCAGCTGAAACCGGCTTGACGAAATAGTCAGCTGCGCCCTGGCGCATGGCGGAGATCACGGTTTCGAGGGAGGCATTGGCGGTCTGAATGATGACCGGGGTTGTGAGCCCTTCGGCGCGCATCACGGACATGACGCCCATGCCGTCGAGATCGGGCATGACGAGATCAAGGATCATCGCGCCGATCTTGCGATCGTCGCGCAGGATCGAGAGGGCCTGTTCGCCGCCAGTTGCCGTCAATGGCTTGAAGCCGGCACGGTTGGCAATTTCGGCAGTAAGCCGGAGTTGGACCGGATCGTCATCGACCACAAGAACGCGCGTCATGCCTGTCCCAAAGCTGATTGCAGGAAGCGGCACGAATCGTGTGTGCCGATTTGGGAAGACAATGAGGAAACCGCCTTAAGAGGGTGTTAAGCCTAAATATTTTGGTTTCTTGGGTCTGTGTCTTTCTAGGGCGAGGCTTTTGCTTGGGATAGGGGCTTAGCGCCTGAAGAGCACGCCGCCGAGCCAACCGGTAAATAGTGCGAGGATCACGCAGCAGATGCCGTAAAGCAGCGGAAATTGCGTGGCCGATTGCGCCAGAAAACGCTCGAAGTCGATCTTGCGCACAGCAAAGCCTTCGGACTTCCGCGCGATGATCTGGCCATCCTTGAACACATAGGTCTGAGCGATATAGGGCCCAGGTGGTGCGCTGCTGGGCAAGGTCAATTGCGCAGAATAGAACGTATCCGACATGAACTGGACGCCGTTCTCCTGCACGCCGAACAGGCCATCCTGGGACATCAGCCGGATCAACTCGCGGCCGAATTGCAGCGTCTTCATGAAGCCAGCCGGATTGGGCAGCATGGCGTGAGATTCAGGCAGGATGTAATTTTCGTTGAGGAGGTTGATGTCGGCAATCTCGATCAGCCGCTTGCTCGAGAGCACATGGAAATAGCTCGGGAAACGGCTGAATTCGACCTGCTCGGTGTTGAGCCAGATGCCGAAATTATGCGTCTTCTCGCGGGCGACACGGTTTTGGGTCGGGCCGAGGATCACGACCACAACGTCGAACGGTCCCTGCACAACGCGGTCGCCGGAACCCGCATCGGGGGCGATCGTGCCGTAAAATGTCAGGCGTTCGCCGGCAAAGCTCGAGGTAATCTCGATCGAGTCATTGGAGATGCCCGAGACCAGCCGCTCGGCTTGAACAGGCAGAACGGGAAGCAAAAGCACCAAAAGAAAAAGCCAAAGCCGTTTCATCGCGCCACTGCCATCGAGAACACATCGCTCGGGGTCAAGACCAGCGACAGCCCGAAGCGGATCGCGACGGCGAGCACGAGAAGCGCGAGAAGCCCGCGCAACTGCTCGCCGCGCAGGTGCTGGCCAGCCGCAGCGCCAAATTGTGCGCCGGCCGTACCGCCGACCATCAGGCAAAAGGCGAGGAGAATATCGACGCTCTGACTTTGCACGGCATGCATGATCGTCGTTGCCGCCATCATGGCAACGACCTGGGCGAGCGAAGTGCCGATGACGACATTGCCGGGCACGCGCAGGAGATAGACGAGTGCGGGCACCATGACGAAGCCGCCGCCGATGCCAAGAAGCGAACCGACAAAACCAATGAAGAGCCCAATCACCAGCACTGGCAGCACGCTGATATAAAGCCGGCTCTTCTTGAAGCGCACGCGCCACGGCAGACCATGGATCCAGCTATGCTGGTTTGCCTGCCGCTCGCGCACGACGACACCCTTGCGCTGCTTGAGCAGCGCTCGTACCGATTCCTGCAGCATCAAGGTGCCGACAAAGCCGAGGAGCACCACGAAGCCGACGGCAATGACGAGATCGAGCTGCCCATTGGCCCTCAGGATCGAGAAAGTCGCAACGCCCCCGAAGGCGCCGAGAATGCCTGATAGGATGAGGTACATTGCCAGATGCAGGTCGACACCGCCGCGACGATAGTGGCTGAGTGCGCCCGAGGTCGAGGCCGCAACCACCTGTCCGGTCACTGACGCGACGGCCACCGAGGTCGGCACGCCGGAAAAGATCAGGAGCGGGGTCAGCAGGAAACCACCACCAACACCGAACAGGCCCGACAAAAAGCCAACCGCCCCTCCGATCCCCACGAGAAAGAAGAGGTTCACGGAAAGCTCGGCGATCGGCAGATAGATCTGCAAGACCCTTGGTCCCGTCTGGTGTGGTGTTTGAGCCTTAAGCTAACGGCGAGACCGTCAACAAGTGGTCAAATTTGCAAAAAATCGGGACGAAATTTTATCGATGTGGAGGATATTTTGTGCCGCTCGCCACTGAAGAGCGGCCACAAAGAGGCCGATGCCAAAAGACATGTCGATACGGCCCGTGCCGACCAAAATATGAACGCCTGGCTCAGCCAGACACCCGGCTTTTTCTAAAACAGGCATTCAATCGGCTAGAGGCGTGCCCGGTACAGGCACCTTCTACCCGTGAGATGAAATGACGGTACATTTGGACGATCTGATCGGCGATGACTGTTTGACTCTATAAAAGAGCCCGTATGATGGACCCTGCACTCTACAAATCCGAAGAGATCAAGATCGATGTCCAAACAGTCCGGAAAACCCGAAAAAACAGCGCCGGAAAAATCGCAGGAATTGCCTGATGCGTTGCTCGACAAGATCGCTGGCGGCGGATTGACGGGGATTCATGCAGAAGACCCCAAGTCAGCCGGCAGGCCTGCCAAGATAGAATAGGGGCCTGCCAACCCATCATCTTTTCTGGGAAGCCCTTAGTTCGCCACAGGCGTCGCCATCAATTCCCAGACATTGCCCTCGGTGTCCTCGAAATAGGCCGAGTAGCCCCATTCCGATTCCGTGCCCGGGGTAATGACGAGCCCGCCGCCGATCAGAACGCGCTCGAGGATCGCATCGACTTCTTCCGCATTTTCGGCGCGGTGGCTGAGGACGAAGCCCGGCGTGCCTTCGAGCGCTTCGGGCTTGCCGGCAGTCTGCGCGATCTGTTCACGGGGGAACAGGACGAAGGAAAAATCCTCGTCGAAGAAGAAGGCGACATGATCCTCGCCTGCCCCGATCTGCTCGTCCGGCATTTCAAACAGCGCCCGGTAAAACACGAAGGCGCGTTCGAGATCGTCTACCCCGATTGTGATGATATTAATTTTCGGCTTCATGGCGCACTCCGGTTTCGCGGTGGCCTCGTCTAGGCTTTTTCAGCGCCTGTCGCAAACAGGGCTTCAAACTGCCCCTCCTCGATACGGGCCGCGGCGATAACGGCCTGGGTGCGGCTATCGACATCGAGCTTTTGCAGGATTGCAGAGACGTGGGCCTTGACCGTCGCTTCCGAGATGGAGAGCTCATAGGCAATCTGCTTGTTCATCAGTCCGTCGCTCAGCATCATCAAGACGCGCACCTGCTGCGGCGTCAGGGCTGCCAGCCGCTTCATCAGCGCCGATTGCTCGTCTTCCCCGCTTATGGTTGTGCCCTTAGGGACGAATACTTCCCCCGCGAGCACCGTCTCGATCGCCCGCCGGATTTCCGTCGGCCCCTCGGACTTATGAAGATAGCCCGAGGCGCCCAGCTCGAAGGCGCGGCGCACCACGGTCGCATCCTCGACGGCCGAAATGATCATCACCGGAATTTCGGGATATTGCGCGCGCACCAGCAAAAGTCCGGAAAATCCACGCACGCCGGGCATGTTGAGATCGAGCAGTACGAGGTCGCAATCCCGATCCGCATCGAGCGAAGCACTCAATGAATTGAGGTCGCCGGACTCTTCGACATTCACCGTCGCATCGCCTCCAGCCAGCGTCTGGCGCAGAGCCGCGCGGAACAGCGGGTGATCGTCGACGATGATGATGCGGCGGCGAGTCATGGGCGTTTTGGTCTCCAGAATCGATCAAATGACCAGAAAACCATCGTTTCGGGCCTGTCGCATTCGCATAATGCAGCGATGCTTAACGGGTTCTTTACCATGTTTTCCCAAAAGTAACCTTTAGACCTTCGTGCTGCTTCGGCTCTGCACGCGCAGATTTGACAGGGACTGACCATGGCCCGCGCCTATCCACAATCGGACTACCCAGACGCCGCCCACGAACCGGGCGCTGGCGACTGGCAGGCATTGCGTGGCGAATTGGTCGCCCTGCTCGATCAGGTCGAAAGCCGGTTCGGGGCCAGCGCCTCGCCGGCCAACGGCCTTTCCAACCGGGTCAAGCATCTGCGCGATCAGGTCGGCAATCCCGACAATTCCAACCGACGTCGCGAAGCGCTCAAAAGCGTCAAGCGCGCCGTCGATCGCTTCAATCATCAGGATGACGACGCGGACGATCTGACCGCTGCGATCAACGAAATCCGCTCGCGCCAGGGACCTGCCAGCGTCTCGCTGCTCGATCGTCGCCCGGCCGACATGCCCGATTATCGCGAACTGTCGGGCCTGGTTTCGGGCATGGGCGATCGTCTCGGGCGTCTCGAAGGCCAGTTGCGCTCCGTGCGCAGCGGTTCGGACGACGTGCGCGAAGTGGCGAGCCAAGTCGAGCAACTGACCCAGGTTGTCGAACTGCTCGCCGGGGCTGTCGGTGAAACCGGCCAGGTCAAGCGCCTGGAAAAGCAGATCGCCGCCCTCGGCGCGATGATCGAGCAAGGTCCGCGCGTCGACCTCAGCGCCGTCAATGCTCGTCTTGACGACGTCTCCAACACTGTAGCCAAGCTCGCCGAGCTTCAGGCCCAGCAGATGGAACGCGAGATCGTGCGCGAAGAACGCGCCGATGCCGCCCCCAAGAATAAGGGCATGGCCAAGCTCGAGCCGGCCATGGCCTCGATCGAAGCCAATGTCCGCAGCGTCTATGATCGCATTGACGCGATCGAACGCAATATGAGCATTTCGTCGGGCGATTTCGAACGCCTCACCGGCGAAATGGCCGCCGTCACCCAGGCGCTGCGCGACACGTCCGCCAATCCCGAGCTTCTGGTTTCACGCGTCGATGCGCTCGCCGAGCGCCTCGAACATACCGGTAGCGGTTCAGGCGATGTGCTTGCCCTCAAGGATGACATCGCCG
>CAJYKO010000320.1 GCA_913775215.1 uncultured Devosia sp.
AGCGGCTGCAGGTCGCGGAAAAACCCTTCGGTGCCCACCACCTGGTGCGCTTCGAACCGGTCAAAACCGTCCCAAAGCAGCGTGCCCTTGGTCCCGACGATCCGCCAGGAGGCTTCCCAGCTGGTGTTGGCGCCCTCGGCGCTCCAGCTGCCGCGATAGTTGAAGACGACATCGTCCTCGAATTCGAAGATCGCATTGGCCGCCGCGCCATGCGCGTACCAGGAGCCCGGCGGATTGACCTCAAGGCAATAGACTGCCTTTGGCGCCGTACCGGCCATGAACCGCGCTGCGTCGAGCGTATGGATCGCCATATCGAGTAGCAGCACGTTTTCCATCTGCTCGCGGAAGCCGCCGAAATGTGCGCCAACAAAGAAATCGCAATTGATCGACGTCAGTTGCCCGAGCGCCCCGCTCTCGATGAGCTGCCGGATACGGCGAACGCCCGGCACATAGCGCCGGTTCTGCACCACGGCATGGATCTTGTCGGCTGCCTGGGCCTGAGCCACCATCTGCCGCGCGCTTTCTATGGTCGGCGCCATCGGCTTTTCCGTCAGCACATGGCAACCGTGGCGCAACCCGGTGGCGACAAGTGCAGGCCGGGCATTGGGCACAACGACGTCAAACAGCAGATCAGGCTTGGTCTGTTCGAGAACCCTATCGAGTTCGCTACCAATCACTACATCGGAAAGATGAAACTCTGCGGCCCGCGCCTCGGCCATCTTCGGATCGAGATCGACCAGCCCGACAATGCGCACCCGCCCCTTGAGCAAGGGGTGCTCGGTCAGGGCGTTGAGCCAGCCTTTGGACATAGCTCCGCAACCCGCAAGAACGGCTGTAAACTGCAAAGATCCTCTCCCCTGCAACAATCGGCGGGCCTCTTATGGGGCATCCTGCGCATGTTGCCGTAAACGTTTACGACGCTACAATTGGGAATGAATTCGTGTCAAGACATGACCGTAAACGTTTCTGGAAAATGTTGCAGGGGACGATGAAGGGCATTAGGCGGCTCGCGCAGGAGCTCGATATCTCGATCGGCACAGTCTCCCGCGCGCTCAATGGCCGCGCCGATGTCAGCCCCGATACCCGCCAGCGCGTCCTCGAAGCGGCCGCCGCCATGGGCTACGTTCCCAATCAGGCCGGACGCAGTCTGCGCCAAGGCAACACCAATGCCATCGGCTTCATGATCGAACTTGGCGCCGATGTGAACGGCGGCAATGACAACTTCTTCATGGGCGTCTTCGATGGCGTACAGTCAGTTCTCGCCCGCCATCACCTCGATCTTGTCGTTTTGCCCTGCCCGACAGGCGAAGACCCGGCCGTCTATCTCCAGCGCATGATGGCGCGGCGCCTCGTTGATGGTCTCATCATCTCGGCGACACATCGCAAGGACAAGCGCATCGACATGCTGACCAAGATGCGCATCCCTTTTATCACTTTAGGCCGCTCCAACACGCCGGGCGATTATCCGTGGATCGATCTTGATTTCGATGGCGCCGCTCGCCGCGCTGTCGATCGTCTCGTTTCGGCCGGCCATAGCCGCATCGCCATCGCCGTGCCCAGCAATGACATCAATCTCGGTTTCGTTTTCCTTGACGGCTATAAGTCCGCCCTCGCCCGTCACGGCCTGGCGTTTGACCCAACACTCGTCTTCCGCGTTCCGTCGTCAGAGCTCGGCGGCTATCAGCTCGGTCACGAGATACTCGCCCGGCAAGACCGCCCGAGCGCTGTCATCCTCAATTATGAGCTTCTCGCCCTTGGTCTTTATCGCCAACTCGGCGAGGCCGGCCTTCAGGCTGGTCGCGACCTTGCCGTCATCGGGTTCCGTGAGAATCCAGTTTCCCGCTACATGTCTCCCCGCCTCACCTGCTTCCGCCTCTCCCTCACTGGGCTGGGCGCTGCTATCGGTGAGGCCTTGCTGGCCACTATGCCGGCTTATGCGGAGGCTTATCCCTTGGGGCGAACGCAGCGCATATGGCCTATGGAGTTGGTGCCCGGCGAGAGTGACGGTGCATGACCGAGCGCTAGCCTAACCGCTTCCCAAAAAATGCCAGCACAGCTTCCCGCATCTGCGGCGTTTCCTGGTGCCCCACGCCCGGCTCGCTCAGCAACTCCAGCTTGTCCGGCGAGCCAGCATAAGCCGGCTCAAGCTCGGCCCAGGCCCTCTGCACCGCCAGCGGCGGGCTCAAATGATCGGCCTCACCCACGCAAATCAATTGCGGCCGCGGTGCGATGAGCGCCGCAATCGTCCCGCCATCCGCTTCGCGCAACAGGCCCGGCACGGTCAGATAGATCCCATGTCCATCGTGCGCGCCGAGTTCGATCATGGTTCTGAAATCAGCAAAGCAGCAGAGATGCGCGACGGCGGCAATCCGGTCATCGATCGCTGCGAGCCAGTAGCTCAGCACACATCCCATCGACAGCCCGAAGGCGCCAATCCGGCTTGCATCCACATCGTCTCGCGCTGCAAGATAAGTCAGCGCCGCCGCATGATCCGACAGCATCTCGCCGAACAGCGACTTGCCGTGCCAAAGGAGCGCCTTGGCTGCGGCGCTTTCGCTGACCTTAGCCCGCTCGCCAAAGATCGGCATATCAATGCAGAGCGTCACATAGCCGGCGCGGGCAAACACAGGTCCAAGCGGACCTACGAGATATTCCCGTCCATCAAGCAGCTCCCGCGCGCCGACCGAATAGCCGCCGCCATGCGAATGGCCATATAGGATTGCTGGCAGCTTTCCATCGACCACAGCCGGCCGGGTGAGGATTCCACGAACCTCTTCGTCGCCAATCCGCAGTTTCAGATGTTCGACGACAAAATCATCCTGCGCTTCGTCCCAGCGATCGATCACCGCGATGTTTCTCGTTTCGAAACCGAGCAACTCGGCAAAGCGGGCGCGGGTTATGGCCATGTCGTCCTCCTGGGGCTGCTTGTAACTAGACGGTGCAATCCAACCCTTGCAACATGAAATGCTTCATCGGCACTTGCCGATGAAGTGAGGAATATGCATCTATCCGCTCGAGCATTCCTTGACGCATTTCTAGCGAGATTTTCATGACGCTGATGTCCCCCATCGCCCTGCGCGACCTAACCCTGCGCAACCGGACAGTTGTCGCGCCTATGTGCCAATATTCGGCCATCGATGGCTTTGCCAATGACTGGCACTTTGCCCATCTTTCGCGCTTCGCCATCGGCGGCTTCGGCCTGGTAATCTTCGAAGCGACCGGTGTCGTGCCGGAGGGGCGGATTTCCTATGCCGATCTCGGGCTCTGGAAAGACGAACACATCGCCCCCCTCGCCCGTATCGTTGATTTCATCCACAGTCAGGGCAGCGCTGCCGGCATTCAACTGGCCCATGCTGGCCGCAAGGCTTCAACGCCCGTTTCCTGGCGCGGCCCGGAAGAGCTGCAAACCGAAGAGCAAAAGAAAGCGGCAGGGTACGAGCACTGGCAGCCTGTCGCCCCGAGCGCCGAGTCGGCCAATCCAGCAGATCCAAGCTTCCAGGTGCCCACAGCCCTGGATAAAGCGGGGATCCACCATGTGATTGACGGCTTCGTTGCCGCAACACTGCGGGCCGAAAAGGCAGGGTTTGATACCGTCGAGATCCACGCTGCGCATGGATACCTGCTCAACCAGTTTCTCTCGCCGCTCGCCAATCACCGCACCGATGAATATGGCGGCTCGCGCGAAAACCGCATGCGGCTGGTCCTTGAAGTAACCGATGCCGTCCGGGCCGCATGGCCGGCCCACAAGCCGCTGCTCGCACGCCTCTCGGTCAGCGACAATGCCGAAGGTGGTTGGACCGTCGAGGACAGCGTCGTGCTTTCACGCGAACTCAAGGCACGCGGCGTCGATGCCATTGATTGCTCTAGCGGCGGATTTGCGCAGGGTCGTATTGCTTCCGCGCCCGGCTATCAGGTCGATTTCGCGCGGGCCGTGAAGCAAGGTGCCGATATCCCGACCATGGCGGTCGGACTTCTTGGCGACGTGCATGAAGCCGAAGCGATCATCGAGCGTGGCGACGCCGATTTCATAGCTCTCGCCCGCGGCGCCCTGAACGATCCGAACTGGCCGGTGCATGCGCAGCGCGAACTCGGCAGCCTCGACTATTCGCTCTGGCCCGTCCAAACCCAGCGCGTCTCCGACCACGACCGCATCCTCGGCCTGCAGCGCGCCTGACGCGTTCGAGCCGGGCAGGTTTTCTGTCCGGCTCGCCGCAATAATTTCCTTCTCCCATCGAAATTTTGCCGCAAGGCGGGCGGAGCCTTGTGCCCGCTGTCGCCTATGACCATCTAGGCAGCATAAAGGGAGAAGCGCATGGATACCAAGGCAGCAATCATAGCCCTGCTCACCGTCTGGGGCGTCGGCGCCGCTGGATGCCTGCCAACCATGGCCGAAGACACTGCCATCGACGGTGATGTCGACACCGATAGCGATAACCCGCTGCTCAACAAGGTCTGGGTCCAGCAGGGCGAAACTGCGAGCCCGGGCGCGGCGCAGATTTTCCTCGCTGACGGGACTTTAGTTACAGATAGCTGCTGGGAAACCTATCGCCTTTCCAAGTGGCAGCAGGTCTCGGATACGGCGATCTCCTGGGACGAGGATGGCATGACGATCAACGCAGACATCGTCAGCCTTTCGCCGAGCGAATTGGTGCTGGAACTGCATCTCGGCAACGACACAGTGGAACAGCGCTTCGTGCCGGCTGAAGCGCCCTATGTCTGCCCTGACATACCCAAATAGTCGGACACTATCGGTCGGCTCTCAGATCTAAATGACGACCTGAGTGCCGATCTCGACTACGCGTCCGGTTGGAATGTGGAAGTACTCCGTTGCGTCGCTGGCGTTGCGCGCCAGCCGAACGAAGAGTCGATCCTGCCAGAATCGCAGCATCCCGCTCCTGTTCCCGATCTTGAGCGAGCGGCGCGACAGGAAGAACGAGGTCGACATGATGTCGAATTTCCAGCCAAGCTTGCGGGCCAGCGCCAGAGCTTTCGGGATGTTCGGCGTTTCCATGTAGCCGAACGTCACCACGACACGGAAGAACAGCTCATTATAGGCGTCAATCGTCACCTTCTCATCGTCCGGAACGCGCGGGGAAGGTGAGGTTTTGACCGTTAGAATGACGTTCTGCTCGTGCAAGACTTTGTAATGCTTGAGCGAATGGA
>CAJYKO010000321.1 GCA_913775215.1 uncultured Devosia sp.
GCCGCATTGTCGCGATCTTCCGGCCGGGCGATCGAGGCTGCGCGGTTCAGAAGTTCGTCGACCTGTGCCTGATCGACAGTGCCCATGCAGCGGTCATGGGAAATATTGAGCCACATCAATCCTTCGATCGGCTGAGCTTCGATACCGTCCATGCCGTTGAACAGCATGTCACCAAGGCGGGCCTGCGCCAGGCAATGCCCCTTGCGGGCTGCAAGCGAGAACCAGCTGGCGCTCTGCAGCGGATTGATGCCAAAACCCTCGTCCTGAAGGTAAAGAAGGCCCACGCGATACTGCGCATCGGCATCGCCGAAATAGGTGGCGGCGTGAAGCAGCAACGCGTGCGAACGCTCGATATCGGCCGGAATACCGGCATCAGGCAGGCCCTGACGATAATAGTCGCCCATCTTGACGAAGGACTGCGCCACGATGTCGGACTCGACGCCACGCGGCGCCGCATCGGCGTGCTGGTTGGCGATCTGGGCAAAATAACCGAAAGCCTTGACTGGGTCCTTGGCGACACCCTCGCCATTTTCATACATCGTGCCAAGCTGCCACATCGCCATGGGCTGGCCAGCGTCGGCCGCATCTTCGAGCGCCGACAGATATGCATCGCCGGATACACCACCACCTGCCCCGTCCAACATATTGGCGAGATCGAGCGCAGCGTCAGCGGCGGTTTGTGCCTGAGCGGGGATGGCCAGCGCTAGAACCGACAGCGCTAAACCGGTGACCGCGGATGCCAGATGTAAAGCCGGCGATTTCCGCATTTTACTCCTTTTGCCCGCCAGTTGGCGCGCGTCTGCTACTAGAGGCGGCGGCGTGGCCGCGCCCGACAACCAGCTTGAACCGCAAGCCGAACGGTGAAAAGCGATGTATGAAGGATTGGTAAATCCGCATTGCGGCAGCATTTGAGCGGACGTGTTCACGGAGTCGCGCAGGCCACCGAAGAGTTTGGCTTTTTGGTCTAAAACACGCCTGTCCTTGTTCAATCCACGCACGTCTTCACCATGTAGGCGGCATTCGCCGATAGCAGCCGTTCGGAGGACAGAAAGACAGGTTTTGAGACGCAGAGACACGCCTACCTCGAACCTGCTCACACCCGCCCCCGAATGCTTGAGCCCCTCGTTTAAGATGAGAATGTGGCAGGAAACATCGCCAAATTATTGATGGCGGGACACCCGCGCGTGAATCAGAACCGTTGTTGCGATTCCGTCACACAGAACCTTGGCTGCCTAGAGCCAACGTCGCTTGCGCATCCAGACGACGATCCCGATCGCTAGAACCAGCAGCCCGCCACAGACGTACCAGAATGCGTCAGGGTCGCTTGCCATCGGAATGCCGCTGACATTCATCCCCAACGCCCCGGTGATCAGAGTCAGAGGCATGAAGACGACAGTAACGGCTGCGAGAATCAGCATGGTTCGGTTCATCTGCTCAGCGCGAGCATCGATGATCTGCTCATGGACTAAGACGGCCCGCTCGGACATGGCTTGAAGTTCATCGCCCAATCGGGCCGATCGCGCTGAAGCTTCGCGCAGACGCAGGCGATCTCTTGCTGAAAAAAAGCTGAGGTCTTCGATCTCAAGCGTATTCAGCGTGTCGCGCAAGGGCCAGACCATTCGGCGGAAATTGATCATCGTGCGCCGCAAATGGCTCAGCCGCGATTGCGCTTTCGACATATCCTCGATGATTAGCGACTCCTCGATGCTGTCTAGCCGGTCGCCCAGCATCTCGACCAATGGCTCCATCCGGTCTGCAGCCCTCAGACCGAGGCGTGCGACCAAGTCGGCCGGCGAGACCGGAGCATGGTGTGAGCTTTCCCACTTTGGGATGCCGAGAAAATCAACAACATTGAGTTCGGACGCGATGGTTACACGCCCCTTTTCGATCAGTAGCGACATCAATTGCCGCCCCATATCGTCGGGCTCTGCGCCCGGCCGCGCCACGCGGATGACGACAAGCGCCTTGTCCCCGACCACCGTACAGCGGGCGCGTGTGCTTGGAGCAGAGAGGAGGTCGGCGTGGAAATCGCCAAGCTCGCCCTTCATCCAGACCCGGAACTCGGGCGCCCGCGAGTTTCCGGCGATAAGCACAAAGCCTCTCAGTGGCGCCTTGGGCTCATCTTCGGTGGTGTGCCGACGCACCCCACCCTTGCCGTCAAAAATCAGCACCGTCGCAGCCCCTAGCAAATTGCCTGACGTGGCGGCAGAAGCGGGAGACGGCGCTGAATCGGTCATGACGGTCTCAGTTCAGGCGCTTCAGTGCATCGAGAATGCGGGCGCGGCGATCGACAGCCGCCTCGCGTCGGGCCTTCTGCTCTTCGATCACCTCTTCCGGCGCCTTGGCGACGAACTGCTCATTGCCGAGCTTCTTGTCGATGCCGCTGATTTCGCCATCGAGCTTGGTGACTTCCTTTTCGAGGCGGGCCTTTTCCGCACCGATGTCGATCACGCCCGCGAGCGGCAGGGCAAACGTCGCCTCTCCGACAACAAACTGAGCCGACTCGCCTGGCACATCATTTTGCGGCGAAATCTCTTCGAGACGAGCCAGGCGCGTAATCAGCGACGTACCGGCCACGAGGCGAGCCAGAGTGGTCTCCTTGCCGCCGCTCACCACCAGTTGCAGCTTGGCGCTGGCGGGCACGTTCATTTCGGCGCGCACTGAACGGACATTGGAGATGACCTCGATCAGCCAAGCCAACTCCTCGTCGGCCACGCCATCCTCGAGGCCTTCGAAGGTCGGCCACTCGGTCAGGATGAGCAGGTTTTCCCGCGGCGTGCCAAACTTGCCGGTCTCGGCCCAGAGTTCTTCGGTTACGAAGGGCATCATCGGATGGAGCATGATCAGGATCTGATCGAGCGCCCATGCCGCGGATGCGCGCGTCTCGGCCTTCGCTGCTTCATCCTCACCGTTGAACACGGGCTTGGCGAATTCGACGTACCAGTCGCAGAACGTGCCCCAGACGAAGTCATAGGCCGAATTGGCTGCTTCGTTGAACTTGTAGTCCTCGATCCCGGTCCGCACGGTGGCGAGCGCACGGACCGTGGCGCCGACGATCCAACGATTGAGTGCCAGCTTGTTCGCCTTGGGATCATAGCCCTCGACACGGCGACATTCGTTCATCTCGAGGAAGCGGGCGGCGTTCCAGAGCTTGGTCACGAAATTGCGGTAGCCTTCGACGCGGCTGATGGCCAGCTTGAGATCGCGCCCCTGCGCGGCCATGGCTGCAAGCGTAAAACGCGTCGCGTCAGCGCCATACTCATCGACGAGCTTGAGAGGATCGATCACGTTCCCCTTGGTCTTGCTCATCTTCTGGCCCTTTTCGTCGCGGACCAGAGCATGCATGTAGACGGTGTGGAACGGCTCCTCGTCGAGGAATTCCAGGCCCATCATCATCATGCGGGCAACCCAGAAGAAGATGATGTCAAAGCCAGTGACCAGGACGTCGGTCGGATAATAGCGCTTGAGTTCGGCGATCTCGTCGGGCCAACCCAGGGTCGAAAATGGCCAGAGCGCCGAGGAGAACCAGGTGTCCAGCACGTCGGGGTCGCGGGTCAATTCGACCGGCTTGCCATAGTGCTTCTCGGCGGCCGCCTTGGCTTCCTCTTCACTATAGGCGACGAAGGCCTCATTGTCCGGACCGTACCAAGCCGGAATCTGATGCCCCCACCAAAGCTGTCGCGAAATGCACCATGGCTTGATGTTTTCGAGCCACGCAAAATAGGTGTTCTCGTATTGCTGCGGCACAAACTTGGTGCGGCCTTCGCGCACCGAGGCCAGTGCCGGTTGCGCCAGTACATCGGCCTTGACCCACCACTGGTCGGTCAGGAATGGCTCGATGACGACGAGTTTGCTCTTCTCGTCGTGCGGCACCATGATCTTCTTGTCTTCGATATGGTCGAGCCCGCGCGTCGGGTTCTCTTCCGCCAAAGCCGCAAGATCGGCAACGATGGCTTTGCGCGCATCGAAGCGATCCATGCCGCGATATTTGGCCGGTACGAAGTCGGCATCGATAATGGCGCCGCGGGTCGTGAAAACGTTGATCGGTTCCACGCCAGCGCGCGCCCCGACCTCGAAGTCGTTGAAGTCATGCGCAGGCGTGATCTTCACAGCGCCCGTCCCAAGTGTGGGATCGGCATATTCGTCTGCCACGACGGGAATACGACGCCCCACCAGTGGCAGTTCGATGAACTTGCCGATCAGCCCCTGATAGCGCTCATCTTCCGGATGCACCGCAACAGCAACGTCGCCGAGCATGGTTTCCGGGCGCGTCGTCGCGACGATGATATAATCGCGCGTTTCGGTGCCGGTGACATTGCCATCTTCGTCCTTTACCGGGAACTGATATGTTACGCCATCCGCCAGCGGATAGCGCAGGTGCCACATATGGCCCTTGATCTCGATATTCTCGACTTCGAGATCCGAAATGGCGGTTTCGAGGCCCGGATGCCAGTTAACCAGGCGCTTGGCGCGATAGATCAGGCCACGCTTGTGCAGCTCGACGAAAACCTTGGTGACGGCACGGACCATCTGGTCATCCGGCGCACCATTTTCACCCATGGTGAAGCGTTCACGCGAAAAGTCAGCCGAAGCGCCGAGACGCTTGAGCTGATTCATGATCGTGCCGCCGCTCTCGCCTTTCCACTCCCAGACGCGCTCGATAAACTTTTCGCGGCCCATGTCGCGACGGTTCATCTGCTTTTCGGCAAGCTGACGCTCGACGATCATCTGGGTAGCAATGCCGGCATGATCCGTACCCGGTTGCCAGAGCACGTCCTTTTTCAGCATGCGGTTGAACCGGACCAGAATGTCCTGGATCGTGTTATTGAGTGCGTGCCCGATATGCAACGAGCCGGTTACGTTCGGTGGTGGAATGACGATGGTGAAAGTTTCAGCGCCCGGCTTGGCCCCGGCTCCAGCCGCAAATGCCTTGGCGTCCAGCCAGGCATCGTAAATGCGGCTTTCGACTGCGGCGGGCTCGTAGGTCTTTTCAAGCATAGGTCACTCACAACAGATAGACCCGCCAAGCTGAACATGGCGGGCCCAAAAAGGGTTGGAAACTTCAAGCAAAAGCCAGTGCCAGGGTCAACTGCGCGATTGATGAAAAGCGCGGTCGGCCGCGGCGCAATCAATCGCCGCGAGCAACGCGGGCGATTTCCTTTTCGACCATGCGCTCAACGACGGACGGCAGATTTTCGTCCAGCCATTCCTTCAGCATCGGACGCAGCATTTCGCGAACCATGGCTTCGATCGTGATGCTGCCGTTGCCGAGCGTGGGAGATGCGATCGAGCCCAGTCCGGCAGCACCGAGCTTACCGATCGAGCTGCGAACAGCAGCCTTCGTCGTGCTTTCAAGCAGCCCTTCCGCGATATCGGCGCTGAGCTTGCGATCAGGCATGGGCGAGATCGAAGCGATGGTTGGCCGGGTGTAAGCCCTCTCCTCGGCTGGCGTTTCGACGGTCGAGTGGTCTTCATTGCTGGCAGCAGAAAGCACGGGTGCGGCCTCAATTTCTGGTTCAGGTACAAATTCAGGTTCGGGTTCGGGAACGAATTCCGGCTCCGGAGCACTCTGCTCCTCGGCGCCAAACGAAATAGGATCAAAGCTCGGCAATTCTGCGACCGAGGCTTCGGGTTCGCCAGCGTCCGATGAATTTTCGGCGGTCGAGAAGCTGATGTCGTCCGGTACGACAAGCGTCGGCGTTTCGTCGGCGGCAGAGGAAGTCTGCGCCTGCGCGTCAGCCAGGAGCGCTTCAAAGCCCATATCGGCGACGGCCTCGTTTTCCGGCACGATCTGAGCGGAAGAAAGTTCGAGCGGCTCGGCATCATCCGCGCTCGGCACGCCGGAGAAGCTCATGGCTTCCATAGGATCGGGCGCAATCTGCAGCGAAGGGCGACGCGGCGCTGCACTGTCATCGTCGTCCGCAATGATCTGCCGGATCGAAGACAGGATTTCATCCATGGACGGTTCTTTGGCAGCCGGCTTATTCATAAGTGCCTCTCAACTTACGCTCGACCCTCAAGAGGGGCCTCCGCAAGCCGCCCCTCCGATTCGTTACCCACACCTTAACGCTTTATATAAGAGGAAGGAATCACCGCGCAGCCAGTTCCCCCGTGATCCACAAAAAGTTGTGGCCGGGACATGCCCGGCCACAAGAACTGGATTTTGTCGATTTCACTCGGCGACGGTGCGAAGTTCCTGCCAGACGTCTTCAACCGACTGCGTATAGTTCACTGCGGACTTCACCGTAACCGGCAAGCCGAGGTCCTGGGCGGTCAAGCGGCCCATTGCCGAGAGCAGCGAGAAGGTCGCAATAACCTTCTGGGTCTGCGCATTGATCAGGCTTTCCTTGGCTGTCGTGAGTTCAGCCTGGGAGTTGAGGACATCGAGCGTGGTGCTGGTGCCAAGGTCGCGTTCCTGGATCGTGCCCTCGAGCACGGTATTGCCGGCCTGCACAGCCGACTGCGCGGCCTGGATCTGCGCATCTGCGCTCTGGATGCCAGCCCACGCCGAGATCACCGCCTCGCGTACCTGATCGTAGGTCGACATGGCGTCGACTTCGGACTTGATCTGGCTGAGGTTCGCCTTGCGCACGCCAGCGCCGATCGCGCCGCCGGCATAGATCGGCACCGTTACCTGGAAGCCAAGCGAACCGCTGAGACCGTCGGTGGGACCACCGTTCGTCCAACGGCTACCGACCTGACCGGTTACGGACGCCGTCGGGCCGAATGCAGCTTCGGCCGCATCGCTACCAGCCTGAGCAGCGCGGATGGCGGCTTTTGACATCATGATGGCAGGATGGCCAACCTCGGCTTCGGCAAGCGCTGCGTCGAGGGACGACGGGATCAGCCGTGCAAAATTGTGCGAAGAACTCAACGACTGCGGACGAACGCCAACGAGGCGCTGGAATGTCGCCTGGCTGACTTCAATGCTGCTGAGCGATGCGCGATAGGCGGCCTGACCCTGAGCAAGGCGGGCCTGAGCCTGAGCGACGTCGATACGCGTACCCTCGCCAACGTCCAACCGGTCCTGAGCAGATTGCGACTGAGCCTGGAAGAAGTTGATATTTTCCTGGCGCAGCGCCACCAGCTGACGGCCGCTCAAGACGTCCATGTAAGCCTGGACCACGGCGAGCAGAACGGTCTGCTCGGAATTCTGTATGCGATATTCGGACAGCTCGGCCGCGGCGCGCGCCGCTTCGATCTGGGCTTCGGTCTGGAAATTGTCGAAGATGGTCTGGTTGTAGGAAACGCCGGTGGTGAGCTGATTGCCGGTCGTGAACTGACCGCCAACGAGGCTCCAGCTGTTCGTGCCAGCAACAGAGGCACCGATCGTCGGCAGCTTGGCCGATTTGGCGCGAACGATATCTTCCGCCGAGGCCTTGGCTTCGAGCAGCGCAGATTGCAAGTCCGGCGCGTGGTTATAAGCGGCAGTCAGCGCGTCGGTGATCGACTGTGCCCGGGCTGCGCCACTCGCGCCCAGTGCCAGAAGAATAGCGACCGCGCCCGCTGTTACGAACTTTTTCACTTCACGTACCCCGCCTTCGACCCAATTACCCATACGCGCGGCATGTGGGGTCTACAACCAACCATTGCCATGCAAACCAAATATTAACGCACGCTTCGTTCGTCGACGTGGCGGATTCGCAACATCGGCAGACCTAGAACCTGAACTCGTCATCGACGATGTCATTCCTCAAGCGCGGCATTGTCGCATCGAAGGCTGACGTAAACATTACGCCGCGATCGCCTCGCGTATAAGTGCCGACCAGCGCCACGCCATTTTTCAACACCGGCGCGACGAGCCGCCCTTTCGGCGCGAGCAACGGAAAAAACTCTTTCGGCTCGCCGTCGAGCGCGCCTTCGACAATGATCACGTCAAATAGTTGACCGACCGCCAGAACGGCATCGCTGGTGGTGACGGTGACATTTCCCATGCCGAGTTGCGCCAGATTGCGCTCTGCCATCTCGGCAACCGCGGGCACATGCTCCGCTGCCACGACCGTGGCAGCCTGCTTGCCAAGAATGGCGCTCGAATAACCAGTTGCCGCGCCCACATCGAGCACGCGATCACCCGGCGCAATCTTTGCAAGCTGTGCCATCCGACCAAACTGGGATGGCGAGAGAAGGAACCGCCCATGCGGCAGCGGCTGAAGATCATCCACATAAGCCACCGGCCGGCGATGCTCTGCGACGAACATTTCGCGCGGCATATCCGCCATGGCCGACAGGATACCGCGATCCATCACGCCGCTCGAACGCAACTGACTATCGATCATAGCCATTCTTGCGCTTCGGAACTCATCCATCGGCACTTGCCCATTACGTCATATGCTGGCCGTGAATATAGCGCCGGGATGGGACTGGCAAGCTGAAGACGCGCACGGTCAAGCGTTTCGCGACAGTTCTGAACATGTTTGGATAATGGAGGCCGCGTCCGGAATCGAACCGGAGTGCACGGATTTGCAATCCGCTGCGTAACCACTCCGCCACGCGGCCCCTTGCTTGCCTTATCTGGGGTTTCAGGTTTTTCGTCAAGGCTATGTTGAACACACTATTCGAGGTGTGTGCAAAAGTGGTTCACGAGCCGTTCCTAAGCAGTCCCATGGCCTCGGACGCCATCAGCCGCCGCCAGATCCCAGCATGACATTGACCGCGGCCGCTAGCAGCACCGTGTTGTAGAAGTGCGCAAAGACCAGATGCGTCATCACCCGCTTGCGCATTTCGTTGGTCGTGACCTTGGTGTCTGAGGTGGCGACAGACGTCCCAACGGTGAAGGAGAAGTAAAGGAATGCGACGCCATCGGCTTTCTCGTCCCCAGGAAACTGCAGCCCGCCCTCAATATCAGAATCATTCTCCGTGTCAGGCGCCTGATAAAATTCATAGGCATAGTGCAGCGCTCCCATCACCTGCACTGTGAACCAACCCAAAACTACCGATCCCACGCTCGCGATAATCTCGCCCGGCTCAGGACCGCCGTCTTGGTTCAGCGCGAGAAAGAGCGACACCACGGAAGCAACGATGACGATGAGCACGATGAGCAGGATACCGAAGCCGGGCGTATCCTCGTCTCGCGCATGCCTCTTGAGATAAGACGCGGTCAGGTATGGCAGCTTGATCAGGGTCAGCAACAAATAAGCGGCAAAGAAGCAATTCGCGCCGACGCTTATGGCGTATTTGGGAAAAAGCAGGAGCGATAGCGCAAGCCCAGCGGCGCCGATCACCAGCCCAAAATAGAAAGGCGCATGTCGAGGCATGACTCGCGCCAAAGCAGCGCCCCGCAAGCCTTTATATTCCATCCTGTCCCCCTGCCCTCAACGCAATACGCTTGCCGGGGAAAACGCAGTCAGACCCGGATGGCTCCCGGACCAGGCCGCGCACCAGGCGGCACCGTACCCATGATAATCATGCCGAGCACTTCGTCCTTGGTCACCTCGCTGGTGCGCGCTTCCCCGACCACCTGACCGTTCTTCATGACGACGACACGGTCTGCTAGATCGAAAACGTCATGAATATCGTGGCTGATCAGGAAAATGCCTATGCCGTCGGCCTTGAGTTGCTTGATGAGATCGCCAACCTGCGCCGTCTCCTGCGGGCCAAGCGAGGCTGTCGGTTCGTCCATGACCAGGATGCGTGCATTGAAGAGAATAGCGCGAGCAATTGCTACAGATTGACGTTGCCCGCCAGAAAGCGCCCGCACCGGCTCCTTGAACCGCTGAAAGTTCGGATTAAGCCGGCCCATGACCTCGCGAGCCCGAGATTCCATCGCGGCATCGTCGAGCGTCCCGAGCGACGTGACAATCTCGCGGCCAAGAAAGAGATTAGCCGCCGCGTCGACATTATCGGCCACCGCCAACTGCTGATAAACCGTTTCGATCCCATAGGCCTTTGCATCGCGCGGATTATTGATGCTGGCCGGTTCGCCATTGATGCGGATTTCGCCGCCGTCGCGTTTATATGCGCCGGCGAGTATTTTGATGAGTGTCGACTTGCCCGCGCCATTGTGCCCCAGAAGGCCTACAACTTCGCCCCGGTGGAGCGTGATGGATGCATGGTCGACGGCCTTGATGCCGCCGAAGGCGATCGAGATATCCGT
>CAJYKO010000322.1 GCA_913775215.1 uncultured Devosia sp.
CGGGAACGACGGGAACGGGATCGACCCATCGATAGGGGAGGGCCGCGTCGATGAGCGCCAGCACAGATGGGGTCTCCCTGGCCGCTCTCTTGAATGCTGTCTCCCTGTTGCGTGGGGAGGTCGCAGCCCTCGCGCGCAGCAACGACCGGGTGGAGGCTTCGCACCAGGAACTGCATCGGCGGCTCGATGCGATCGACGCAGAACAGGCCGCCGTCACCGATCTCGTTCCTCTCCTCGAACTGATCGCGGCACGTATCAACGACGCCCACAGCGCGTCGCAGGAAGCTTTGGCCGACGTGCGAGATGGCGTCGGTGACGTCCGCGGCGATCTTGCTGGCGTCGCAACCCTGATCGAAAGGCTTCTTTCGGACGCCCGCGTCGACCGGAGGCAGCACCGATCCGATCAACAATCGACCGCCGCGCTGATCGCCTTTGCCAGGTCAGCCATACTCGGCAACCATGCTCCCCTTCCGGTGAATGTCGAGGACGATCCGCTGCTCGAGCACTATGTCCTGAATCAGCCACCCGATATGGCGTCGACCGATCGAGCGCTGATGGATTGGCGCGCGTCGGTTGCTGCGGCCAACACGGCGGAGCTTATCACGCTCCTAAAGAAGCAGGAAACACCATCGCCAACCGACACGCCGCATAGCCGCCTTCTGCGATATCGCCTCGCCGCCATTACCCGGGCGCAGCTCGAAGCGCGCCGCGTCCCCGCGCCAGCTCGGCCCACCACCACGCGGGCGGCGGATCGATCGGCCGCCAGTTGCCTTGAGCGTTCCCTGGAACTTGCCGATCTATGGCGTTCAGGCGAAAGCCGCGCGCTGTACGCCGAAGCGGAGCTGGCCGGCGCGGTTGATCTTTTTGTGGCTGCGGAACGACTGGCAGGGGCCTCTACGGAAGGAGCCTCACCGCCGGAGTTGGTTACCCTGCATCGCGAATTGGCGGATCGCATCGAAGCAGGCGATAGACCGAAAGCCGGTGATGGTCCCACCGGCGCAAGCTACGAGCCGCTCACCGCGGTCGGTCGGCATCGAGATCGATAGATCCGTGTCTGCGCTATGGATCGACTTGTAACCCCGCACCTAGCCGATCCGCTCGGAGGGGATCGAGGCGAACGATCTCGGCCTTGATCGTTGATCGGGAAAGGCGTTGTCAGACCGGCCGGCGCAGAGCTTCCTGTCGTTCCACACGCGCGGCCACCAGCAGTTCCGGCACAGCCGGATCGTTTAGCTGTTCCAGCTTTATAAGTGGCATGTGCCGCATCGCCTTGCCGGTCCCCCGAAACTTGGCGGCAGGGTCTGCCAGTTCGGCACCTCGATAGAAGGCGAGGTTCACATGGTCCTTGTAGGGGAGGGCGCAGGCATAAGCCTCGCTCATTTTCTTGGGACCCCAGCCCCAACTCACAGCCCGATCGCCTGGCCGTGCCACCTCGACAACATCGGGATGCAGCTCGAAGGCCAGTGCCCGTAACGCGCGCAGCAGCGTTTCATGCTGGGGTTCCAGCGATACGACCTGTTCAAACGTGCCGATTGCTCCTCCCATGCGGACGAAATGCCAAGCTCTTGCCGCGCCTGCAATCGGTCTCGTTTTTTCCTCTCGAAAATAATGGTGAATTGGGAGTGTCGGCGCATTCTCATAAACCACGAAGCCGCGGCAATCGGGAAGCACACCGAGCCACGAGTGATAGCCGCCATTTGGGGACTTTCCTGCCGTTCACCTGCGGCATGTCGAACGGCGCCTCTTGTCAGAAGCCGACATTCATCGTTCGCCCGACCGGCCTCTGGTAACGTCAGGAGCTGGGCCGATGGCGGACTGGCAGCTTACGGGCGTCAAACCTGATAAGCGGACGCTCCTTTTTTGGAGCTTAGGAGCCCTCAAGTCGGAGAGTGCGGTGCGGACGGTAATGCCAGACCGCGATACAGGACCCAATCGCCCAGACCCGAAAGTGCGGAAGAGGCTGGCTTCGTTCGGTAGATCAAGCCAGGCTGAAGATCTGCGCAGCTTGTGCTTCACCTAACGGGAAGATTGCCCTTCTGGAGATGCTTCACCATCATGCGATTGAAGCTTGAGAAGACGAAGCCGTCGTCAGCTGCATAGAACCGCTCACCATCTGAAACATAGTGCGGGTTCAGTAGGGCTCGCTGAGCGCGAAGCGGGAATTCACGCTGTGATCGCTCCAGACTGTCATAGGTCTGCAGGTGGGCAAAATACTGAATTTTGTCGTCGGGCATCAGTTTAATCAGGCCGATGCCGCTGTTCCGTGCCGTGGTGAGCGTACCCGACTGAAAGCCGTTTCGCGTCACCATATAAGCCTTGATGTTAAAGCCATAGCCGCCGGTGAGCCGTCCTAGGAGCTCGTCTATCAGCTTGACCTCAAGTTCGCGCTTATGGTCCTTGCACTCGAAAATCACGACATGCGTCGGCTGTGCGTCGTCCTTTCCGAAATTGTCTTTTACGTAAACCTCGAGCACATTCTCAAAATCGACCTCGGCTTCCCGGTTCTTCGAGTAGTATCTGGCTTTAGGCCGGAAGCGCACGAGTTCCGGACGGTAAGGCAGCTCGCCGGAAGCCAGTAGGTTTGCCACCAGATCGGCAACTTCTCGTTCCAGATCGGTGCCATCGTTCCGCTCTGCGCTCAAATCCGTCAATCTGGTCACTCCGCCTGTTGGTCATCGACGATGGTGGCTGTGGTGAGCCGTTAACATCACCTCTGGTCGTGCCATGTTAAGCTGGCAACGCCCTTCGACTGCCGAGAACCTTCTACGCGACAAGGCGGTCCGGCTCGAAGCCCAGAACCTGCGTGTCATATTGCGTCGAGCGTTCGGGAGTTTTGGTTACCTCGACCGTGATGAGCTTGTCCCCGGGAAATGCTGGGCTGAGCTCGAGCATGAGGTAGTCGAAGAGCTGCTTCTCGTGAATCGCGATAATGATCTGGCGGTTCTCACCCTTGGCGAGCGTCCGAAGAAGCGCCGCGAACTGCGCGATATGAAGCTCGTCCATCGATTGAACGGGATCATCGAGGATGAGCCACGGCAATTCGGCATTTACCGAGAGATGAAGTGACAAGAAGAGGGTCAGCGCGGCAGTGTTGAGGTTGCCGGCGCTCAACATCGCACCCGGTCGGCCATAGGTTCCGCCATCCCGATGCACGGTCTCGAGCAAGGCCCTGACCGGGTCGCCATCCTTCTTCGGGAGCATGAATGCCGGCACGAACGGTTCGTTCGGAGCCAGGCGCATGAACAAATCGCTCCAGATCGCATTCAGCCGCTTGTTGAACACGCGGCCGACGATCGCAGAGCGCGCCTCGCCGGCGGCAGTGCGGACAGCATTCGCCACATCGCGTTCGCGACGAACCAACCGCTGCGCCTCATTGACCTT
>CAJYKO010000323.1 GCA_913775215.1 uncultured Devosia sp.
TTTCGGACGATGTCCGCAAGAGCCTGACCGATGCTGCCGTGCGCCTCGGCAATGCCGCGAACTATCGCGGTGCCGGCACCGTCGAATTCCTCATGGATGCCGATACCGACAAGTTCTACTTCATCGAAGTGAACCCGCGCATTCAGGTCGAGCATACGGTCACCGAAGAAGTGACGGGCATCGACATCGTCAAGGCGCAGATTCACCTGCTTGACGGTGCGGTCATCGGGACACCCGAATCCGGGGTGCCGCTTCAGGAGAACATCCGGCTCAATGGTAATGCCATTCAGTGCCGCGTGACGACGGAAGACCCGGAGCAGAATTTCATTCCCGACTATGGCCGTATCACCGCCTATCGCGGCGCGACCGGCTTTGGTGTGCGTCTCGATGGCGGCACGGCTTATGCCGGCGCGGTCATCACGCGCTATTATGATCCGCTCTTGGAAAAGGTCACCTGCTGGGCGCCGTCGGCGGAAGAAGCCATTGCTCGCATGCATCGCGCCTTGCGCGAATTCCGTATTCGCGGTGTCGCGACCAATCTCGCGTTCCTCGAGAACATCATCACGCATCCGGACTTCGTTGAGAACCGCTACACCACGCGCTTTATCGACACGACGCCGGAACTCTTCAATTTCAAGCCGCGTCGCGATCGTGCGACCAAGCTCCTCTCCTACATTGCTGACGTGACGGTGAACGGCCATCCCGAAGTGCGCGATCGTCCGCGGCCGCCGGCCGATGCCGCCGCGCCTTTCGTGCCGGCTTTCCCGCCACTCGCGACCATCGATGGAAGCCGTCAGGTGCTCGATCGCGATGGTCCGGTGGGTCTTGCCAAGTGGATGAAGAGCCAGGAGCGTGTGCTCTTTACCGACACTACCATGCGCGACGCGCACCAGTCGCTGCTTGCGACGCGCATGCGCTCGTTCGACATCACGCGCATTGCCCAGGCCTATTCGCGTGGCCTGCCAAACCTCTTCTCGCTCGAATGCTGGGGCGGGGCAACGTTTGATGTCTCCATGCGCTTCCTCAACGAGGATCCGTGGGAGCGGCTGGCGCGGGTACGTGAGGGCGCGCCGAACATCCTGACGCAGATGCTGCTGCGCGGCTCGAACGGCGTCGGCTACACCAACTATCCCGACAATGTCGTCAAATTTTTCGTCAAGCAGGCGGCAAAGGGTGGCGTTGATATCTTCCGCATTTTCGACTGCCTCAACTGGGTCGAAAACATGCGCGTCTCGATCGACGCCGTGGCGGCCGAGGGCAAGGTTGCGGAAGGCGCGATCTGCTATACTGGCGATCTCTTCGATCCCGATCGCAGCAAGTACGATCTCAAATACTATGTCGGCCTCGCCAAGGAGCTGGAGGCCGCCGGCGTCCATGTGCTGGGGATCAAGGACATGGCGGGTCTCTTGAAGCCAGCCGCCGCCAAGAAGCTGATCGAAACGCTGCGCAACGAGACCGATCTGCCGATCCATCTTCACACCCACGATACCTCGGGCGCTTCGGCGGCGACGGTGCTGGCCGCGGTGGAAGCCGGTGTCGACGCGGTCGATGCGGCGATGGACGCACTCTCCTCCACCACCTCGCAGCCGACGCTCGGTTCGCTCGTCGCCGCGCTCGAGGGAGGCGATCGCGATCCAGAGCTTGATCCCAAGGCGATCCGCCAGATCTCGTTCTATTGGGAAGCGGTGCGCACGCAATACCGGGCCTTCTAGAGCGACCTCAAGGGGGGCGCTTCGGAAGTCTATCTCCACGAACTGCCAGGCGGCCAGTTCACCAATCTCAAGGAGCAGGCGCGTTCGCTCGGTCTTGAAACGCGCTGGCATGAGGTCGCCCAGACCTATGCCGATGTGAACAAGATGTTTGGCGATATCGTCAAGGTAACGCCGAGCTCCAAGGTGGTCGGGGACATGGCCTTGGCCATGGTGTCTGCCGGGATTTCGCGTAGCGATGTCGAAAATCCGGACAAGGATATTGCCTTCCCCGATAGCGTCGTCGGCTTCTTTGCAGGCGATCTCGGCCAGCCGCCGGGCGGTTTTCCGGAAAAGCTGCAGCGGAAAGTTCTCAAAGGCCGCACGCCGCTGACGGAACGGCCGGGGTCCTATTTGAAGGATGTCGATCTCGAAGCCGAGCGCAAGAAGGTATCGGAAGAGGTCGGAGTGCCGGTCGACGATTTCCGCCTCGCCTCCTACCTCATGTATCCAAAGGTCTATTCCGACTTCGAAAAGACCCAGGATCGCTATGGGCCGACCGAAGTTTTGCCGACCCCGGTCTATTTCTACGGCCTTGAAGAAGGCGATGAGCTGCTCGTCGATATCGAGAAGGGCAAGACGCTGGTCGTCAACTATCTTGGCCGCGCTCCGACCAATGAAAAGGGTGAAGTCCGCGTCTTCTTCGATCTCAACGGCCAGCCGCGTACCATCACCGTGCCGGACCGGTTGAAGGCGGGCGAGGTCAAGGCGCGCGCCAAGGCTGTAGCGGGCGATCCCAAGCAGGTCGGCGCACCGATGCCGGGCGTCATCTCGACCCTTGCGGTCAAGGAAGGCCAGAGCGTACAGGCCGGCGACGTGCTCTGCTCGATCGAAGCCATGAAGATGGAAACGGCGATCCATGCCGAGGTCGATGGGGTTGTGGCGGAACTTCTCATCAAGCCGGGCGATCAGATCGATGCCAAGGATTTGTTGGTGCGGCTGGAATAGGGGCACCCCACCTAACCCCCCATAGTAGGGGGAGGGATGAGTTGGTGGCTTCTAGACAATGAGGCAAACTCGATATGTCCCTCCCCTTCCAAGGGGAGGCTAGGTGGGGATGACCCTTCGCTCGCAATCGAGCATGCCATTCGAGCTCAGCTCTCATGGCCTTTTCGCCCTAGAAAGTCTCCACTGGAGACTTTCCTCGCCGAAGGCGAACGGATCAAAAGTTGCAAAAATTGCGCAATTTGCACCTTGAATGGTAGGCGCAATGCGCATTTTATAGGCGGGCTTTGATTTGCCCGGTCGCTGGCCGACGGTTTTCCCGCCTCCGCTTCGGGCCCCACTTTTTATGTCTGGATACTGTCTTGCCTACCCTCAAGGCTGGCCGCGCCCGTTCACGCGGCGATGCGCGGGTTCACGTCGCCGCCGTCCATGACGGCATGGGCCGGAGCCCCCTGATACGAATCACGCTGTTCTCGCTGCGGCATTATTGGCAGGCGAGTCTGGCGATTGGCGCCACGATCATCGCTGCCATTTTGCAGCTGCTGATTCCGCGGCTGCTCGGCCACGCCATCGATCAGGCGCAGAACGTCTTGAGCGTCGCCGCCGATGGCGCGCAACAGGCGCTGCTCTGGAGCGCTGGACTGCTGCTGCTGGTCTCGGTGGCGCGCGGCTTTTTTACCCTCGTTCAGAATTACTATTCGGAATCGGTCGGCCACCATGTCGGCTATGAGTTGCGGCTCGCTTTCTACGATAAGGTACAACGCCTGCCTTATTCCTATCATGACCGGGTCCATTCGGGCGATCTGATCACGCTGGGTCTTCTCGACCTCGATGGCGTGCGCATGTTCTTCTCGACCGGCTTTATCCGCACCATCCTCCTCACGGTGCTGATCGGGGTCGGCGCATACATGCTGCTGACCACCGATTTTGTCCTTGGCCTTCTCGCGCTAAGCTTTGTACCTTTCGTCGCTTGGCGCTCATCGGTGGCGCAGTTGATGCTGCGGCACACCTGGATCGTCCTCCAGGAGAAGCTGTCGATTCTGACGCGCGTCATGGAAGAAAATCTCGGCGGCATTCGCGTCGTGCGCGCGTTTTCCAGCCAGAAGCATGAGCTGGGCAAGTTCGATGCGGCCTCGAAATCGGCGCTGGAATTGGCGCATGAGCGGGTGCTGATCCGCGTCAAGAACACCTCGATGATGACCTTTTCCTTCTTCGTCGCCATGGGGCTGGTGCTCTGGGTCGGCGGCAACAAGGTGATCGGCGGGGAGATGACGGTCGGAACGCTCGCAAGCTTTCTGACCTTCATGACCATCCTGCAGATGCCGGTGCGCCAGCTCGGGCTGATGGTCAATTCCTTTGCACGCGCCGATACCTGCGGCCAGCGCTTTTATGCCTTTATCGACCAGGTCGAAGACATCGTCGACAAGCCAGGCGCATTGCCGCTGCAGATCAGCCACGGCACGCTGCGGTTCGAGGACGTGCACTTCACCTATCCCGGTGCCGTGCACCCGACCTTGACCGGCGTTAGTTTCGAAGGCCGGGCCGGCCAGACCATCGGCATTGTCGGCGCGCCGGGCAGCGGCAAGTCGACCATCGCGCACCTGATCTCGCGGTTTTACGACGTGTCCTCAGGCCGTGTCACGATCGACGGGCAGGATGTGCGCGATGTGACGATCGAATCGCTGCGGCGACAGGTCGGCGTCGTGCAGCAGGATTCCTTCCTCTTCACGACGACAATCGAACACAACATCGCCTATGGCGACCCTTGGGCCAAGGAAACCAAGATCGAGAAGGCCGCCGAAAGCGCCCAGCTGCACAATTACATCATGGGCCTGCCGACCGACTATGACACGGTGGTGGGCGAGCGTGGCGTCTCTCTTTCGGGTGGCCAGCGCCAGCGCCTCGCCATTGCACGCAGCCTCGTGCTCCGGCCGGCCGTCATGGTGTTTGACGATTCGACAGCCGCCATCGATGCCGGCACCGAGCATCGCATCCGCTCGGCCATCAGGGCCTATGCCAGCGATCGCGTGACCATCATTATTGCCCATCGCCTCTCTTCGCTGATGCATGCCGATCTCATCCTCTTTCTCGAGGACGGCCAGATCGTCGAGCGCGGCAGCCATGCCGAGCTCTTGGCGCAGGGCGGGCGCTATCGGGCGCTCTATGATCTCCAGACGCGACCGGCAGACGATGTGGACATCGGGGAGGCAGCCCAA
>CAJYKO010000324.1 GCA_913775215.1 uncultured Devosia sp.
GCCATGAACACGGGCCACGACGGCTCCATGGGGACGCTCCACGCCAACAGCCCGCGTGCAGCCCTCAGCCGCCTTGAATCCATGATCACCAGGGGCGGCTATGCCCTCCCGAGCCGCACTATTCGCGAAATGATCGTCTCTTCGATCGACGTCATCGTGCAGGCCGCGCGTCTGCGCGATGGTTCGCGCCGCATTACCCACATTTCCGAAGTTCTCGGGATGGAAGGCGATGTCATCGTGACCCAGGACATTTTTGTCTATGATATCATGGGCGAAGACTCCAATGGCATGCTGATGGGCAAACACCGCTCGACCGGCATCACCAAACCGCAATTCACCGAGCGCGCCCGTTACTTCAATGAGGAGGCCAACCTCATTGAGGCGCTCGAAAAGTCCAATACCGAGCAGCATGAACTGATGGGGCGCTGACCATGTTGATGCCCATCCTGTTGACTGTTCTTGCCATTATTGCGGTCGGGGCGGCAGGCTTCGCGTTGGTGCCATCGGCGCTCGGCAGCAGCCGGGCACAAAAGCGCCTCAAGACCTATCGCGGCGACATGCGGGCCAACCGGCGTGAATTGGACGACAACCGGACGCGCGATGCGCGCCGCAAGACGGTACAGTCGGCGCTCAAAGCGCAGGCCGATGAACTGACCGCCAAGAAGCGACTGACCTTGCCGGCCATGATTTTCCAGGCCGGCATGACGATCACACCCGCGGCCTATATCCGCAATAGCGTGATCTTTGGCATCGTGCTGTTCATTGTCCTCTTCATCACGCAAGTGCCGTTTTATTTTGCCGCTATCTTCGCCGTGGCGGGAGCGTATGTGCTGCCGCGCATGTATGTGATGCGGAAACGCAAGCAATATCAGAACAAGTTTCTCGACGAGCTACCTAACGCCGTCGAAGCCATCGTTCGCGGCGTCAAGACGGGCCTGCCGCTCAACGATTCGATGCGCGTCGTGGCCAAGGATACCAAGGAGCCCGTCAAGTCCGAGTTCCAGCGCGTGCTCGATCAGCAGGCCTTCGGCTTTTCCATGACTGAGGCCGTGCAGGTGCTGCTCGAGCGGGTGCCCCTGCCGGAAGTCAATTTCTTCGTCGTCGTGATTTCGGTCCAGCAGCAGGCTGGCGGCAATCTGTCCGAAGCTCTGGGCAATCTGGCGCGCGTGCTGCGCAACCGCCGGAAAATGAAGCAAAAGGTTGCGGCTATGTCCTCGGAGGCCAAGGCATCCGCTGGCATTATTGGCGCCTTGCCGATTGTTGTGGCGATCATGGTCTCGGTCGTGTCGCCGGAATATCTGCTGCCGCTTATTTCAACACCCATTGGCCAACTCTGGCTTGGTGTCGCCGCCATCATGATGAGCCTCGGCGTTTTCGTCATGAGTCGCATGGTTCAGTTCGAGTTCTAGGGCAGGGCATCACTTATGGTCGAAATGCTCATATCTCGGGAATTCCTGATCGCGGTCCTGGCGGCGATCTCGGCTGCCGCGGTGGTTTTCACCTTCGGCTCCTCCATGATCGTTAAGAAGGATATGCAGACGCGTATCAAGCGCGTTGCAGTGGAACGTGATCGCATGCGTGCCGAAGAAATGGCGCGTCTCAGAGGCGTCGGCGCCAACGATAGTCGCTCGAGCATGCGGCGACCTAAGGAAGCGCGCTCGTACATGAAGACTGCCGTCGAGCGCTTCGATCTAAAGAAGGCATTTCAGGATGACACCACGGTCGACAAACTGGCCATGGGCGGATTTCGTGGGCAGGCGCACCTGACCTCCTTTCTTTTTCAGCGCTTTGCGACGCCCTTTGGTGTCTTCGTTATCGCCGCCTTCTATCTGCTGGTCGTGATTCCCGGCGATAGGCCTGTCTTTCTCAATCTTGTCTATGCAATCGGCGCAGGCCTTGTCGGTTCCTATTTGCCAGTGCTGATGCTGAAGAACGCGACGCAGAAGCGACAGAGTTCGATCCGTCGCTCCTGGCCGGACTGTCTCGATCTCCTGCTCCTTTGCGTCGAAGCCGGCATGTCGATGGAGCACGCCTTCAAGCGCGTTGCCCGGGAAATCGGCCAGCAGAGCGCGGAGCTTGCTGAAGAGTTGACGCTGACAACGGCTGAACTGTCTTTCCTCGAAGACCGAACGCGCGCCTATGAAAACCTTGGTCGTCGCACTGGCCTCGACAATGTCCGCGCGGTCATGACCGCCCTGATCCAAGCTGATCGCTATGGTACGTCCGTCGGCCAGGCGCTTCGCGTCATGGCCGAGGAAGGGCGTGAATCGCGCATGATGGAGGCCGAAAAGAAGGCCGCCGCACTCCCGCCCAAGCTTACTGTGCCGCTTATTCTGTTTTTCCTGCCGGTGCTCTTCATCGTCATCATGGCCCCCGCCATTATCAAGGTGATGAGCAACGGCATGATGGGCAGCTAGATTCGTCTGATTTCGAGGGCAATCAGCGGTTGGGGATCAGGTCCCAGCGGTTCTGCTGCGTCAGCAACGCCCGCACATAGGCCATATTGGCTTCCACCTGCTCAGGCGGCAATTCGGCGGCGTAGAGCGCCCGGCATTCGTCGAACCGGCCCTGGAGCCCGACGACCAAAGCCAGGTTTTGCCGCGTCTGGCTCGTCGCGCCCCGCATCTGCACGGCGCGGCGCAGATGCTGCTCGGCCGAAGGTAGATCGGAGGTCATTGCATAGGAAAGGCCCATATTGGCCTCGATTGCGGCTTCGCCCGGTGCGATCGTGGCCGCTTGGGCGTAGAGTGCTCGCGCCTCGGCATTACGACCCATCTGATCGAGGGCCGCACCCTTGACGAGGAGAGCGTTCCAGTCCGGCGCTTCGGGGCGCAGGGTGCGATCGATGACAGCAACCGACTGCTCAAAACTGCCCATGGCCACCAGGGCCTTGGCATAGGCAACCGAGAGCTCGACATCGTTTGGATAAAGGCCGATCGCCTGTTCGAGTGCGGCGGCCGCCTGTTGCGGCTGGCCGGCGGCGCGGAGGGCAGCAGCGTAGAGAATGACTGTGTTGCGGTCGCGCGGATTGGACTTATAGCGGCCTGTCAATTCAGCCAGCGTCTGCTGGCGCTGCTCGACGGGCATGCTCGAATAGTCTGTTGCCCCAAGCTGCCCGCGATTAGAGGCACAGGCTGAAAGCACCAGCGCTGCCACGCCGGCCAGCAGCACCATGCGCCAGGTCCGATTTGAAGCAGGGCTAAGCTGCACGGCACGACTCCTTGGGGCTTTTCCCCTTCGTCCGAGCAATAAATCATTAACCCTAATAGGCGGTTAAAGATCGATGGGCCAATGCGTTGCGGAAGCGTAATGAGGGGATTAGGTATGGGATCAATCAGACCTTGGAGTTGCCCATGTCCACCCTAGCCACCACCCCAGTCTATCTCGTTGGCGAAGGAGGACTTGCCGCACTCGATCTGTCGGCGGGGCAACGCAGCTGGGCTGATGCCAACGGTTTTTCCGGCCAGCGTGGCAAGCTTTTGCCGCTTCCGGCCACAGATGGCAGCTTGGATGGCTATCTCTTTGGCCTCGGTACCGCCGAAGGCCGCCCGGTTTTTGTCGCTGGGCTTGCTGCGGCCTCTTTGCCGGCTGGCCACTATCGTCTTGAGGGCGAGCTTGGCGATCCGACCCTAGCGTCTATTGCATTCCGTCTCGGCGCCTATCGTTTCGACCGCTATCGCGAAGCCAAGCCAAGTCCAACACTTGAACTCCCGAGCGGCGCCGACCGTGCCGAAGTCGAGCGACAGGTCATTGCTGCAAGCCTTGCGCGGGACCTCGTCAACACGCCTTCCAGCGATCTGGGCCCGGACAATCTCCATGCTGAAATCGAGCGCTTTGCCTCTGAGCGCGGCATGAGCTTCAAGGCGATCGTGGGCGACGATCTCCTCAGCCAAAATTTCCCGATGATCCATGCCGTCGGCCGCGCCAGCGCCCAGCCGCCCCGCCTTCTCGATCTGTCGTGGGGCAGGGAGAGCGATCCAAAGGTGACATTGGTGGGCAAGGGCGTCACCTTCGATACCGGTGGCCTCGACATCAAGACAGCAGCCGGCATGCTGATGATGAAGAAGGACATGGGCGGCGCCGCCAATGTCTTGGGCCTGGCGAGTGCCATCGTTTCGGCCGGGCTGCCGGTGCGTCTGCGTGTCCTTATTCCTGTTGTAGAAAACGCCATCTCCGGCAATGCCTTCCGCCCTGGTGACGTGCTTCACTCGCGTAAAGGTATCACCGTGGAAATCGGTAATACCGACGCCGAAGGTCGCTTGATCCTTGCAGACGCACTGGCGCTGGCCGACGAAGAAAGCCCGGACCTGGTCGTCGATATGGCCACGCTGACCGGCGCTGCCCGTGTCGCTCTCGGACCCGAATTGCCGCCGCTTTATTCGACCGACGATGCCTTGGCCAAGTCCATCATGGATACTGGGCTCAGGGTTGAAGACCCATTCTGGCATATGCCGCTGTGGTCCGCCTACGACAGCCAACTCTCATCCAAGATCGCCGATATGAACAATACCGGCGCCGGTGGCTATGCCGGCTCTGTCATTGCCGCGCTGTTCCTCAAACGCTTTGTCAGCAAAGCCAAGGCTTGGGTCCATCTCGACATTCTGGCATGGGCTCCGGAAGCCCGTCCTGGCCGTCCGGTTGGCGCCACGGACCAGGGCATTCGCGCGCTCTATCAGGCAATCAAGACGCGTTTCGCGTAACTGAAAATAGTTGACGAAGACAACTATCCGTTTGATATTTTCAAGCGAATAGGAGTCCTCGTCATGGCTGATCCCACCGATGTCGCGCAGGTGCGCGCCTTCAATCGCTTCTACACGCGCGTTATCGGCCTCCTCGAAGAGGGCATGCACAAGACGCTGCATACCCTTTCCGAGGCGCGCGTGATTTACGAACTCAACAAGGAAGGTGTGACTACCGCCGCCCAGATCGCGTTGGCCCTCGATATGGATCGCGGGCAGATGAGCAGGCTCATGACCAAGCTCGTCAGTCAGGGTCTGGTAGCCAACCTGCCACGCGGCGCCGATGGACGGTCCAACCCGATCGGCTTGACGCCGGAAGGCAAAGCCGTCGCCGCTCGCCTCGATGCAATGAGCGATGCTGCAGCGAGCCAGACCCTTCTGGACCCGCTCGATGCCTTTCAGCGCCGCGACCTCGTTGGCTCCATGCGTCGCATCTCGGCTATCCTCGGCGAACCCGATACCAACACCATCGTGCTGCGCCCGCCACGCATCGGCGATATTGGTTGGCTAATACATCGCCAGGCGGTTCTCTATCATCTCGAACAGGGCTGGAATGTCGAATTCGAGACGCTGATCACCCGCATTTATACCGAGTATGATGACGCTCCCGGCCCCAAGCATTTGTGGGTTGCCGAGATCGATGGGGAAGTGGCCGGCTCAGTCTTCATCCTGCCATCCACCGAAGGCGATAAAGGCACGGCGCAATTGCGTATGCTTTATGTCGAGCCGATGTTTCGCGGCCAGGGTATCGGCCGTCGACTCGTTGCCGAAGCCATCACGTTTTCCAAAGAAGCTGGTTACGACAGCGTTATGCTCTGGACCCAGGATTGCCTCTCCTCGGCCCGGTCCATCTATCAAAAGGCCGGCTTCCAATTGCAGAAAGAAGAACGGCACCGATCTTTTGGCGCCGATCTCAATGGCCAATATTGGGTGCTCGATCTTTAGCCCTCGGGATTAGGATCGAGGATTTCCGCGTGGTTCGGGGTTTGGTCGATGACCGCATCGGATTTCGGAAACAGCAGCGGCGCCATGGCGAAGCCCGCAACGACGAGGACGATCATGCCCCATCCAGCCCACTTCTTATGCTTTTCAATGAATTCGCCGGCAATCGGCCCAAAAAAGTAGAACAGCCCGCATGGCACGAAATAGCGCAGCGCGCGGCCGATAAGGCCATAGAGCACAAAAGTCCAGAGATCGAGCCCAGCAACACCACTGGTGATCGTTATAACCTTATAGGGGATCGGCGATACCGCGCCGATCAGGATCATCAGCGGACCATTGTCGTTAAAGCTCTGACGCAGCGATTCAAAGCCGCTACCGGCCCCATAGAATTCGATGATGCCGCGGCCGATCGTATCAAACAGGAAAAAGCCGATAGCATAACCAGCAAGTCCACCCGCTACAGAGGAAACCGTGCAGATTGCCGCCAGACGCCACGCGCGCAACCGATCGGCGATGATCATCGGCGCGAGCATGATTTCCGGAAAAATCGGCAGGATCATCGCTTCCAAAAAACACAGCAGGGCCAGGATTGGCTCGGCCAGGCGGTGGCGCGTCGCGAGCTTGAGGCGATCATAAAAGCTGAGCTTGGCAACTGGCGCGGTATCGGTCATGCGGTCTCTTCGATCAGGGTGGTAGGAAGCCACCATTATGCGGAAAAGTTTGTCAGGCCAGTGAAATCTGCGTCAATATCCACGCTCGCGGTCGACGACATTGATCAGCGGCTGACCGGCACGATGCTGCGCGATGATTTTTGAGAAATAGCGAACGCCGCTCTTTTCATCCGAAATTGCTGCGATGTGCGGGGTGATGTAGCAGTTCTCGATCTCCCAGAGCGGACTGTCTTGTGGCAGCGGCTCCTGTTCGAACACGTCGAGACTAGCGGCGCCCAATGTACCATCGGCCAGCGCCTTGACGATATCGCCCTCGCGCTGATGCCCACCACGAGCAGCATTGATGATCACAGGGCCGCCTTGAAGATTGTCACGCCGCAGTTTCTTGAACGTTTGGTAGTTCAGAATGCCTGTCGTCTCCGGCGTCAGCGGCAGGAGATTGACGAGGATGTCCGTGCCGGAGAGAAAAGTGTCGAGTTCGGCGTTTCCAGCAAAGCACTCAACGCCCTCGATGGCCTTGCGCGTGCGGCTCCAGCTTCTGAGCGTAAAGCCGAGCGGCTTGAGGCGCTGGGCTGCATCCTGCCCAAGCACACCCATGCCCATGATCCCGACCGTGCTTTCGGACGCGGCCGGCGGATAGAACTGGCTCCAGCGCTTTGCTCTCTGGTCGGCCCGGAAACGGGTATAGACACGATGATGCATGGTGACATGGGCAACGACATAGTCGCTCATGCGCTGGCTGAGATCGTCATCGACAAACCGTACCAGTGGCGCATCCGGCAGTTTCGGATGCTTGATCAAGGCATCGACGCCTGCACCCAATGACAAAACCGCTTCCAGCCCCGTAAGCCCATCGAAAGCATCGGGCCTGGGTTTCCAGACAAAGACATAGCGGACATTGGCTGGATCGAAATCATTGCCGCGCCGCACCACGGGATAGGGGGCAAGTGCCTTGGAGAAAGCTTCTGCCCAGCTGGCTTCATTGACGTCGTTGAGATGGAGAAGGAGCATATGCGGATGTCTTTCCAATAAAAAAGCCGCGCCTTGGGGGCGCGGCTCATCAATGCCTTATCGAAACCGGCTCAGTTGCCGGTGGTCGGCGCGGTTGCCGGCGTCGTCGCCGGTGTTGCAGGTGGGACCTGGGTGGCGTCGCCACCAGCGGCCGGAGTGCCCTCAATCGGAGTTTCAGTTTCCGTCGTGGTCGGCGTCTCGGTCTGAGCGGCTGGGGCCGTCTGCGTTGCGTCCGAAGCTGGGGCCGTCACTTCAGCAGGAGCGGTTTCACCATCGGGAGCAGCTTCAACAGGGGTGCCAGTTTCTTCCTGCGTTGCCGGTGCTTCCTCCGCGGCCGGGAACGGTACCGGGTTAGCAGAAAGCGTCTGGAGATAGGCCAGGATATCAGCACGTTCTTCCGGCGAACGGACGCCGGCGAAGGACATCTTGGTGCCCGGCGCATAGGCCTTTGGATTGGTCAGGAACGCATTGAGGTTCTCATAAGACCAGACCTGCCCTTCCGCCTTCTGCTGCTGCAGAATGTCCGAATAGGCGAACCCTTCCATATGGGCCTTGGTATTGTTCACGATATTATAGAGGTTCGGACCTTGCTTGGCCGGCTCCCCTTCACCAAAGCTGTGGCAGGACTGGCACTTGCGCACGGCCGCGGCACCACGATCCACGCTCGCGCTGGCAAGCAGAACCCCGAGCGGCACTTCGGGCGCAGCATCGGCCGGCGCGCCGGCTTCGGCGACTTCGGGCTCCGGGAGGGCATAGCCCGGACCATTGTCCTCTTTCGGGTGGTAGATGGCCTCAGCCAGAAAGCCTACGCCCATGACGCACATCAATGTGCCAAGGACGGCGCCCATGATCTTGTTTAGCTCAAACGAATCCATTTGGTCTCTCTGCCGGTCCATCCCCGGTGGACAATAAACGAACTGGGTCCAACAATCGGTTTCCGAGGGAAACCTGCCTCAACCGACCCGGTTCGACGCGCGCGGAAGATAGTATTACGCCTCGTGGGGTGCAACAGGGCAATCCCACTTGGCGACAATTCCCCCAATCTCACGTCGTTTTAGCCTTGGCAACCTCTGATTGACACCTTTTGGTGCCGCGTCTAAAGCCCGCACCCAGGCAGACGAACGGACATCCCATGAGCAAGAAGATAGCCTTTCAAGGTGAACCTGGCGCATTCAGCCATGCTGCAGCCGCCAATGTTTTTCCTGGCGAAGAGTTCGTGGGCTGCGTCACCTTCGAGGAAACGCTTGCTGCCGTGCAATCAGGCAAGGCCGATTTCGCCGTGGTTCCGGTCGAAAATTCACTCTACGGCCGCATCACCGACATTCATCACCTTCTGCCCGAGAGTGGTCTCTACATCATCGGCGAGACCTATCTGCGTGTCGAAATGAACCTGCTTGCGGTCCCGGGCGCATCGCTTGAGGATATCAAGGCGGTTCAGTCCCTTTCCGTGGCCCTCGGACAATGCCGCCGCTTTATTTCGGAAAACGGTTTTCGCACGATCAATGCCGTCGACACCGCCGGCTCGGCTCGCGAAATCGCGCAGAAGGCCGATAAATCGGTGGCAGCCATCGCCTCGCGCTTTGCCGGCGAGATCTACGGACTCAACGTGCTTGCGAGCAATATCGAAGACGCCGACCACAATACGACGCGCTTCCTCGTGCTCTCGCCGACCGAACAGAATGTTTCTCAGCAGACTGGGGTCAAGACGACCTTCATCTTCCGCGTGCGCAACGTGCCGGCCGCGCTCTATAAGGCCATGGGCGGTTTTGCGACCAATGGCGTCAACATGACCAAGCTTGAAAGCTATATGGTCGGCGGCAATTTCACCGCTACGCAATTCTATGCGGATATCGAAGGCCATCCCGAAGACGTTGGCGTCCAGCATGCCTTTGAAGAACTGCGCTTCTTTACGGACGAGTTCCGGATTCTGGGTGTTTATCCTGCATCCAAGAACGTTTGACAGGCGAAATCATAATCCGAAACGATTGGTAACACATCTGGTTTAACCTGACCGGAGCGCATATCAGCCAGCCCGCTTCCGGGCTGGGCGATGTGCTGCAATTGTGTTGTCATATCTGCGGCTTATTCGTCTGCACCCGTGGGATCCAGGGGCCTTCCATTGGAACATTTCGATCTTATCGTCATCGGCTCTGGCCCTGCTGGCCGTCGCGCCGCTATTCAGGCCGCCAAGCTCGGCAAGTCGGTTCTGGTGGTCGAGAGCCGCACGCGCCTCGGTGGCGTCTCGGTCCATACCGGCACCATTCCTTCCAAGACGCTACGCGAGACTGTTCTAAACCTCTCCGGTTGGCGCGAGCGCGGCTTCTATGGCCTCTCCTATCGCGTCAAGAAGGACATCGAGGGCAAGGATCTCGGCGCCCGTCTGCAAAAGACGCTCGATTATGAGATCGAGGTTTTGGAGCATCAGTTCGCCCGCAATGGCGTTCGCACTTTTTCGGGCGTCGCTAGGTTCAAAGACGAGCATCACCTCGTCGTCACCGACGGGCACGGCGATAGCCACACTTTCGGATTCGATTTTGCTGTTATTGCCGTCGGCACGACGCCTTATCGGCCCGCCAATATTCCTTTCGACGATCACACCATTCTCGATAGCGATAGCCTCGTCAGCGAGCCGCGTGTGCCGCGCAGCCTCACCGTCATTGGCGCCGGGGTTATCGGCATCGAATATGCGACGATCTTTTCGGCGCTCGACGTGCCGGTCACACTGATCGAGCCGAGAGAAAGCTATCTCGATTTCATCGACCGCGAAATTATCGAGGAATTTTCTCATGACGTGCGAAAGCGCGGCATGACTATTCGCCTTGGTGCCAAGGTCGATCGCGTCGAAAAGGATGCGCAGGGCTGGGCCATCACCATCCTGACCGATGGCCGACAGATCCGGTCCGACATGCTGCTTTATGCGGCTGGACGCATGGGTGCGACGAGGGACCTGGGTCTTGAAGACTGCGGCGTTATTCCTGATGAGCGCGGCCGCCTCAAGGTCGATCCGGCAACATTCCAGACCGATGTCCGAAATATCTATGCGGCCGGCGACGTCATCGGCTTTCCCTCCCTCGCCTCGACATCGATGGAACAGGGCAGAATTGCTGCCCTCCACGCCTTTGGCGCCTCGATGCCGCCGGCACCTGAATTTTTCCCTTATGGCATCTATGCCGTGCCGGAAATTTCAACGGTTGGGCTCACCGAGCAGCAGGTGCGGGCGCAGAACATTCCTTATGAATGTGGGGTGGCGCGTTTCCGCGAAACCTCGCGCGGCCACATCATGGGCCTGCAGTCGGGCATGATGAAGATGATCGTTTCGCTCGAAACGCGGAAGCTTTTGGGCGTCCACATCGTGGGCGAAGGCGCGACCGAGCTCATTCATATCGGTCAGGCCGTGCTTAACCTCGGCGCTACGCTCGATTACTTTGTCGAAAATACCTTTAACTATCCGACACTTGCCGAAGCTTACAAGATCGCAGCACTCGATGCCTGGAACCGCATGCCGCGGGCCAAGCCTATTGCACCAGTCATGGAAGAGCCCGCGATTGAACTGCCACGCCGCAAGGTCAGTGCAGCAAAAGGCTGAACTGGTATGCGGTGTTCACCAGCAAAGTCTTGAACACCGCAGATTAAGATAATTTTCGGCGCCCTCTTGCTCTCCAATCGGGTTTGGAATTACCTCCAGATCGGGAAGTTATTTCCCGGGGGACTATCATGAACAAGCTCGTGGCAAGCCTAGCGCTTGTCTTTTTGGCCGCTGGCGTCGTGAACGCTTCGGCGCTGGATCGTCGTGTCCAGATCAACAATAAATCGTCTTATGACATCGTCGAATTCTACGCCTCGAATACCGGCACGAATTCGTGGGAAGAAGATATTCTGGGTAAGGACATCCTGCCCGCAGGCCATAGCGTCATGATCAATATCGATGACGGCTCTGGTTACTGCAAGTATGACTTCCTGGCTGTTTTTGACGATGGCGATAAAGTCACGTCATCTGACAACAATGTCTGTGAATTGGCTGAATTCAGCTTCACCGATTGATCGGATTATTTGGGATCGCGGCTGCCGCGGTCCCTTTGTTTCCGGCGGGATCAATCTCGCGGCTCTACTGGGTTAAAAAGGCAACGCAGTTGCCGTTTCGCCGTTATTGGAAGCTTCCTTTTTCATGGGGCTTCCATGTCCAATCCTAAAAGTTTTGGTGCCACGCTTACCGATACCGGTACGCAATTCGTGCTGTGGGCGCCAGACAAGAACCGTGCGGTCGTTGAGATCGAGGGGGTAGGGAGCTTCCCTCTCAGCGCTGATGGCGGCGGGTATTTTCATGCTGTCGTGTCGGATGTTGGAGTTGGGGCGCGATACAAGTTTCGACTCGATGATAGTCCCGCCATGCCTGACCTTGCGTCGCGCTGGCAGCCGGATGGGAGCGACGGACATTCGGTTGTGGTGTCCGAGGCGTTCGAATGGACCGATGGCCTTTGGGAAGGCCCCGAACCGCTAGATCAGGTGATCTATGAGCTCCACGTCGGGACTTTTACCAGTCAAGGGACGTGGAACGCTGCACGGGAGAAGCTGCCGCATTTGAGGGATTTGGGCGTGACCGTTATTCAGGTCATGCCGATCGGTTGCTTCAAGGGCGCGTTTGGCTGGGGCTATGACACCACATTGCCTTACGCCCCATATGCGCCTTATGGCACGCCGAACGAACTGCGCGCCTTTATCGATGCGGCCCATGGGCTGGGCATCGGGGTGATCGTTGACGTGGTCTACAACCACGCTGGTATGGGCGATTACTACCGCGCCTATAGCGAGCACTTCTTCACCCAAAGCCACGGCAACGAGTGGGGCAGTGCCTTCAACTATGATGGCGAAAAGTCACGCGGCGTTCGGAATTTCATGATCGCAAACGCGGCCTATTGGGTCCGCGAGTTTCATTTCGATGGGCTAAGGATCGACGCGGCGCAGGCCATGATCGACGACAGCGAGACCCATATTATTGCGGAAGTCACGGAGGCCGCCCGCGCCGCAGCAGAGCCGCGCCGTGCCTATATCGTTGTCGAGAATCAGCCACAGGAAAGGCGCATGATCGCTAGCCCCGACGAGGGTGGCTATGGGCTCGATGGCATGTATAGCGACGATTTCCAGCACGCCGTCCGCGTGGCCGCGACGGGGCATAACGACTTCTATTATCGAGACTATCTGGGCTCGCCGCAAGAGATCGTGTCGGCGCTGAAATATGGATTTCTGTATCAGGGCCAGCGCTCCGACATGCGCGATCAAGCCTATGGCACCTACAATCTCGATACGCCGGCCGAACATTTCGTGCATTTTCTCGAGAACCACGATCAGGTGGCTAACTCCGCCAAAGGCTGGCGGCTTGCAAAACTCATGTCGCTGGCCAGATTGCGGGCGATAACGCCGCTGCTCTTGCTCGGGCCACAAACGCCTTGCCTCTTTCAGGGGCAGGAATTCGGCTCGACAAAACCCTTCCTCTACTTTGCCGGGCGCACCGGCGAGGAAGCCGAGGCAGTTGCGGAGGGGCGGAAGAAAGGACTGATGGATTTTCCGTCGGTGACCGACCCCGAGATGCTGGCAAATCTGGCGCGGCCGGACGATCCCAAAACGTTTGCGACCAGCACGCTCGATTGGTCCGAACTCTCCAGCAATTCAGACTTGATGGCGTTGCACCGCGACCTGTTGGTGTTGCGGAAATCTCAGCCTGCGTTCTCGCAAAAATCCGCGCGCCGCATCGACGGTGCGGTGGTCGGCGAGGGTGCTTTTATGCTCCGCTTTCTTCTCGCCGATCCAAGCCAGCATCGGCTTTTGCTCTGCAATCTTGGGCGAGATCTCCATATGGCGGTGACGCCCGAGCCGCTGCTGGCGCCGCCCGACGGCTGTCGCTGGGTGCTCGAATGGTCGAGCGAACATCCCCAATATGGTGGGGCAGGGCGGCGGCCGGTGGAGCCGGAAAAGTTCTGGATCCTGCCAAGCGACTGTACGCTGGTGTTACGCCCGGAGAAGCGCCATCCGGCGTGAGTTCGGTAGCATTCCGTTAACATCGAGCGCGGTTGAAGGCGCTATTCGTCGTCGTCCTGCGGTAGCGGCTCGTCGTCGCGGGCGGGGATGACATAGGAGCCGGTCAGCCAGCGATTGAGGTCGACATCGGCGCAGCGTTTCGAGCAGAACGGCTTATATTTATCCACGGTCGGTTTTCCGCAGATCGGGCACTTGCGTTCGGGCGCCATCAGACCCCCGAGAGGCTCGACTGATTGAGCCAGTTGAAGTGGACGGGATAACCTTCGCCGGCCAGAAGTTGCGTCACTTCATGAAGCGGCAGCCCGACGACGCCGGAATAGGACCCGACGAGCTTGACGACGAACGAGCCCGCAATGCCCTGGATGGCATAGCCGCCCGCCTTGTCGCGCCATTCGGCGCTGGCGAGATAGGCTTCCATTTCGCGGTTCGAGAGGCGCTTGAAGCGGAGGCGCGTTTCAACGACCCGGTTGCGCTTGGCGCCCGAGGGTGTCAGCAGGGTGACGCCGGTATAGACCCGATGCGCGCGGCCCGAGAGAAGGCGCAAGCATTCCGAGGCCTCTTCCATCGTCTCGGCCTTGGGCAGGATACGCCGGCCGACGGCGACGACCGTATCGGCGGCGAGGACCAGCGACTCTTCGCCAAAGCCAGCGACGCGCGCCTTGTGCTGCGCGGTCAGGGCCTTGAGTTCGGCGAGGCGGCCAGCGAGCTTGCGCGGCAATTCGCCCTTTTCCGGCGTCTCATCGACATGAGCGGGCACCAGATGCTGGGGCTCGATACCGATTTGATTGAGCAGTGCAAGCCGACGCGGCGAGGCGGAGGCCAGGATCAGGTCCGGACGGCTGGCCATAGCTGTTTACTTGAAACGATAGGTGATGCGACCCTTGGTGAGGTCGTAAGGGGTCATCTCGCACAGCACCTTGTCACCGGCGAGAACGCGAATACGGTTCTTGCGCATGCGACCGGCAGTGTGAGCGATGATCTCGTGTTCGTTTTCCAGCTTGACCCGGAAGGTCGCGTTGGGAAGCAATTCGGTGACCACGCCCGGGAATTCGAGCACTTCTTCTTTGGCCATACTTTCTCCTGGGAAGACCCCCGCGTGCGAAATTGCTCGGCGGCGGCCGCAAATTTTGGCGGAACCTACTGCAAATCAGTGGCTTTGTGAACTACCGGAAACCAGTGGTTCCAAACGATTGCGAACGCGGCGCCTGAGGCTGTCGCGAAGCTCGCGATAAGCCGACAGAACCACGTCCCGACTTCCCTCGACAAGCGAGGGATCCGCAACCGTCCATTGTTCAACTTCGCCGGCCTCGAGACCCTTGCGGGCCACAGCCTCCGGCGCATCGTCGGACAGGGTAATGACGAGATCGAAGCGGTTGGCAACGAGCTCATCCAGAATATGGGGCGTATGCACGCTCATATCAATGCCGATCTCTTCCATGACCTCATGGACGAACTGATCGGCCTTGCCGCCATTGACGCCCACCGAGCGGGCGATGATCCGCCCGGGGAATGCCTGACGGGCCAAGGCCGCGGCCATGGGCGAGCGCACCGAGTTCATCGAGCAGACGAAGAGCACGGTTGGCAATTCGCTCGTCGCCTCATCGATGCGGCTGGCATAGGGCTGTACCGCGCAGATGAGGGTGAAAAGGCGGCGGGCGGTGTTGAGATCGATGATGATCTTGTTGTTGAGACGGGTGCGGAGCAGTTCGGCCGCCTCATTGTGAAGACCGCGGCGCGCCATGTCGACGGTTTCGATCTGGAAGGGCTGTGCCGAACGGATCGCCTCATAATAGGCGTCGCGAATGCGGAAATAATCGCGGATCAGCCGGCGGAACGGGGTCAGCGACAGATAATGCGCCGCGATCGGCTGGAAGGTTTCCGGGTGCCGCACATCGAGCACGATGAAATTGCCGATGATCGAGACGTGGAGCGCATAGGGGCCTTCGGCACTGACGCGGGCCGGGCGGAAGGTGTTGTTTTCAAGGAGGTCATAAATGGCGATGCGCCATTCGTGCACCTCGTCGGGATTGATCGAGGTGATCGTATTGGGATCGAGCGTGACGGTGACCAGCCGATTTGTGCTGGGCGCCGCCTGTTCGCTACCCATGGTGATACTCACCGATTGAGCCGGATCGAAATCGAGCGGCCATGCCCATCGAGCGCTTCGACTTCGGCAATGGTGACCGCAGCATCGGCAAGGGCGGACAGGGACGATGGCGTGCAGCCAAGAATGGACGTGCGCTTGACGAAATCGAGGACGCCAAGGCCCGAAGCAAAGCGCGCCGAGCGCGCAGTGGGCAGAACGTGATTGGAGCCGCCGACATAATCGCCAATGGCTTCAGGCGTGTGGTGACCAAGGAAGATCGCTCCAGCATGGCGAATGGCGGGCACCAGCGCCTGCGGATCGTCGACCGCGAGTTCGACATGCTCGGAGGCGATGCGATTGGCTAGCGTGGTGGCGGTCTCAAGTCTATCGACGGTGATGATGGCGCCGAACTCGTCCCAGCCGTCGCGGGCGATGGATTCCTTGGGGAGGAGGCTCAATTGCCGATCGACTTCGGCTTCGACGGCATCGGCGATGGCTTCGTCGGTTGTCACTAGGATCGACTGTGCGCCGCCGCCATGTTCGGCCTGGGCGATGAGATCGGCCGCGATCCAGGCGGGGTTGGCTGAGCGGTCGGCGATGACGAGGACTTCGGACGGGCCGGCGATCAGGTCGATGCCGACCTGGCCAAACACCTGGCGCTTGGCAGCGGCAACGAAGGCATTGCCCGGGCCCATGATCTTGTCGACGCGCGGAATGGCGGCTGTGCCATAGGCGAGCGCGGCAACGGCCTGGGCACCGCCAACGCGATAAATCTCGGTGATGCCGGCGATCTGGGCGGCACAGAGAATGGCAGCGGCCAGTTGGCCATTGGGTGTCGGCACGACCATGGCGATCCGCCTGACGCCCGCGACCTTGGCTGGCACGGCGTTCATCAGCACCGAGGAAGGATAGGAAGCAAGCCCGCCCGGCACATAGATGCCGACGGCATCGATGGCGGTCCAGCGCGAGCCCAGGGTGACGCCGAGGGCGTCGGTGTAGAGATCGTCCTTCGGCATCTGCCGCTCGTGATGCGACTTGATGCGATCATGCGCCGTTTGCAGGGCCTCGCGAACTTCGGGCGAGACCCGGGCGGCGGCAGAAGCGATTTCCTCTGCTGAAAAGCGCAGAGTTTCGGGGGTCACGCCGGCTTTGTCGAACTTGTTGGTCAACTCGGCCACGGCGACGTCGCCGCGGGCGCGGACGTCGGAGATAATCCCAGCAACGATGTCGCCCACTTCCTGCGAGGCTTCACGCTTGCTGCCAAGGAGGTCGGTAAAGCGGGCCTCGAAATCGGATGCGGCGCTATCGAGACGAAGGGGCATGGGCGGTCCGGACTTGGGCAGAAGAGATGGTCCGATCTATCCCGATGGGCGGCTGGGTCGCAAGGGGGAATGGGTTTTCTGGGGGGCGTTCAGGTTGAGCTTGATTAGTGGGCCATCAAAACCTTCCCCCCAGAGGTGGCGGCTCCCCGCGGTGCGGCGGTGACCTGCGATGCGCGCGCGCAAACATTTCGCGCCATGCCCTCCGCGCAGTGCCGATTCGCGATAGGCAAATATTGCCTAGTGGCAAGAGAAAAGGCAGAATGGCTAGTAAATCCCTTGGAGGCAGGGCCATGGCTATTGCTTTTCTGCCGATGCAGCCGGTTGAAACTGGCGAATTTATTCTGGCGGTCGATACGCATCTTGTCGACGCGATCGAGCGCTGGAAAGATCTGAACGGTCTTGACCTGCCGACGAGCCAGGCAGCCGACATGCTGCTCCGTCAGGCGCTGCGGCTCGAAGGCTGCCTGGATGAAGATCGCCTGGGCGCCGAACGCGCCAGGGCACTTCTGGCTATGTTCCAGGAAGCCGCCGGACCGCGTGTCGAATAGGCCTGCCTCCCGCTTACGCGGGAAGGCAAACCTTAAACGATTTTAGCTGCGCACCAGCGCAAAGTTGAAGTTTGGTCCACCGACCGCTTTTTCGATCGAAACCCAGGCAGCGGCCATGTTTTCCATGGCACGGCAAGCCTTGAGGTCGCCAAGATCGACGATGTCGGACCAGCCGAATGCCTTGAGCACCTCTTTCACCTCGGCCTTGGCATTCTCGTCATTGGACGCAATGAACACCGTCGTCTGCTGCGGCAGACCGTTCGGGTCGACCATCAGATGGGCGCTGATATTGTTGAGCGTCTTGACGAGCCGCGTCTTGGGATGGGCCGCCTGGATGGCCTCGCCGAGCGGAGTTTCGAGCGGACCTTCGATCGAGCTTTCAAAATTGCCGATATCGACGAAAATCTTGCCCTCGATCGCGCAGTCTTCAAGCACTTTTAGCGCTGTCGCGCCCTCCATGGCATTGACGACCCATTCGCCATGGCTGGCTGCCTCAGGCGCGGTGCCCAGCTTTATGCCGGGAAACTGATCGGCCTTGTCCTTGGCGTGGGGCGAGCCCAGCATGACCTCGTGGCCAAGCGCTGCAAACTTTTTTGCGATCTTGCCGCCGACATCGCCACTACCCAAAACACCGATCCGCATTGCTCTTCTCCAATTGGTTCACTGGAGGGGTAACGCGGAACCGGGCAAAGGGTTGGCTTAGTCTATCGCATGAGCCGGCTTGGCGGCAGCAGCCCAGGCGGAGCCGAGATCGGCAAGCCGCGCTTCGAGGCATTCGACCGAAAGCCGAACCGTGCCGCCACCGGCAAAGGCGATTTCGACGATGCCCGAGACGCCATCGGGGCCGGGCATGAAGGTGAGCGCCAGAAGATTGAGCACGCCTTCGGGCGCAGCCGGATCGAAGCCGGCATAGGCAACGCTCATGACACGATCGAAATGCAGCCCCGCGCGCTTACGCAAGCCTTTGGTGCGCGGCTGCTCGCTCGTCCAATCATAGCGGTTCATCAAAAGGGCAAAGCGCCGGTCGCCGCGGGCATAGCCCATATCGACGACGCGCACGACGGCGTCCTGCACATGGGCGGACAGAACGTCGAGATCTTCACTATCAAGCGCAAGCAGCTTGAGATCGGTCATAAGGTCAGCTCGCTAGAACGGGGTTCGACCTTATCTGGTCATGATTGAGGTGATCTACAAGTTTGCAGCGGGCGCGGCAACGGGGGCTTTCACCTCCCACCCGTCCTCCCCCTGGGAAGGGGGAGGGTCGGTGGGGGAGGACCCGCCATCCGCGCGCTCATGAGCTAACGCTTTAAAATCGCTCCACTGGAGCAGTTTTGCCGTCTGACCGGATCAGCCGGCCAGGCGCTCGATCTCGGCGCCGCAGCGGCTCAGTTTGTCTTCGAGCCGCTCAAAGCCGCGATCGAGGTGATAGATGCGGTTGACGACCGTCTCGCCCTTGGCCGCAAGGCCGGCAATGACCAGCGACACCGAGGCGCGCAGATCCGTCGCCATCACCTGGGCGCCCTTGAGCTGGGATTTGCCGCGAATGGTGGCGAGCTGGCCATCGACGGCGATATCGGCGCCGAAGCGGGCAAGCTCGGCCACATGCATGTAGCGGTTCTCAAAGATCGTCTCGCGCACATGGCTCGTGCCCTGGCTCATGGTCATCAGCGCCATGAACTGGGCCTGGAGATCGGTCGGGAAGCCGGGGAAGGGCTGGGTCTCGACATCGACCGGCTGGATGCCATTGCCATTGCGCTTGACGCGAATGCCATTGGCTTCGGTCGTCAGCTCGACGCCGGTCTTGGCAAGGATATCAAGGCCTGCCTGCAGATGCTCGGCGCGGGCGCCGCGCAGCAGCACATCGCCGCCCGTCATGGCTGCCGCCATTGCAAAAGTGCCGGTTTCGATCCGGTCGGGGATGACTTCGACTTCCGCGCCATGGAGCTTTTCGACGCCTTCAATGGTCAGCGTGCGCGTGCCGATGCCCGAAATCTTTGCGCCCATGGCGACGAGACATTCGGCGACATTGGTGATCTCTGGCTCCTGCGCCGCGTTCTCGATCACCGTCGTGCCCTTGGCGAGCGTGGCGGCCATCAGAAGCGTATGGGTTGCGCCCACCGACACTTTTGGGAACGCGATGCGCGCGCCGATAAGGCCGCCCTTGGGCGCCTTGGCGACCACATAGCCATCATCGATGTCGATCTCGGCGCCGAGTTCTTTCAGTCCGAAAAGGAAGAGATCGACCGGGCGCGTGCCGATGGCGCATCCGCCGGGGAGCGACACGCGAGCCTCGTGGCAGCGGGCGAGCAGCGGCCCGATGACCCAGAAGCTGGCGCGCATCTTGGAAACGAGATCATAGGGTGCGGTGGTATCGACGATATCGGCGGCATGAAAGGTCATGCGCTGGCCGACGCCATCCGATTCGCCGCGCCGGCGGCCATGAACGGCGATATCGACGCCGTGATTTTCCAGAATACGCTCGAGCTGCTTGACGTCGGCGAGGCGCGGCACATTGGTGAGCACCAAGGGCTCATCCGACAATAGCGAGGCGATCATCAGCGGCAGGGCGGCGTTCTTGGCGCCCGAAATGGTGATGTCGCCATTGAGCGGGTTGCCGCCGACCAAACGAATACGATCCATGAAATGGTTCCTCTGAACCGGCCCGGAAAAGGGCCTTCTACCTTTGAAGGGAGGTAGGCGAGGTCTTCGTTGCCACGTAAGCCAGACCAGCCGCGCTCTTGCGAATATGTGACGTTCCTGAGTACGCCCGAAAATGATTTACGGTTTCTTGACCGTAGCCGTTTCGGGTGCCGGAGCATCGTCCTGGGCAGCGCGCGCCCGGGCTTGATCCTTACGACGCTTGAGATTCTCGCGAAGCTTTGCGGCCAATCTTTGGTCGCGGGCTAGAGCTTGCGTGGATTTACTCATCGCCTTCCTGGCAATCGGTGATTCACAACGGGGTCGTTGATAGGCGTTTTTTGCGCTTGCGTCGAGTGAATCCCTATGGCAGTAGAGCGCCCGTCGCCGCAGAAACCTGCCGCCGACATTTTTCGGATGCTGCCGTAGCTCAGTGGTAGAGCACTCCCTTGGTAAGGGAGAGGCCGACAGTTCAATCCTGTCCGGCAGCACCAGTTTTCCCCAAACACTACTATTATGCCGCCTTGTGGTTTCGTGCTTGGATCTTGCTGAGGCGAGCGGCCTTTGTGGAAGGGTTTCGCTCTGGTGGGCGGTCGGGGAAACAGGTCTAGACTTCGCGGCTTAGCACGGTGTCCAAGTGATTGAGGAAATTCCTCCAGCCGGCCTGGGCGCCGTGAAAGGCTTGGTTCTGGTCGGGGCGGAAGCCGGTTTGTTCCATGCGCACTTGCGTGCCGGAGGCGGTGGGGGTCAGCGTCCAGGTGACGGTGCTTTCAAGGCCGAGCGCGTCCCAGCTGTAGACCAGCGTCCGGTTCGGATCGACCTCTTTGACCTCGCAATCGACCCCGCCCCAATCGGCAGTGAAGCGGAATTTGTGGCCGACAGTTGGCGCGAAGTCGTTGGCCATGAGCCATTCCGCAATCAGATGCGGCTGGGTGAGGGCGCGCCAGAGCTTTTCCGGCTTGTGAGCGAAGTCGCGCTCAAGGACAACGGTGCGGATCTCGGGAACGGGATCGGTCATCTCGGCTCACTTGGCAAGATTGGCGGAAAGCGCGGCCTTGATCAGGGCCACAAAACCCTCTTCATCGATCATCTCGCCCTCGCGAAAATCGATCGCGCGGCGGGTGCCGCCGGTCAGGCTCGCATTGAAGATGCCCTTGGGGTCGGGGAGCGAGGCGCCTTTGGGGAACGTGGTTTTGACAGCCGCTTTGTAGGCTTCGCCGGTGCAGATAATGCCGTTATGAGACCAGACCGGATTATCCCATTTCCATTCCTCGACAATGTCGGGATCGGCTTGCTGGATAAGGGCGCGAATGCGGGCGAGCGTCTCGCCGCGCCAGCCGTCAAGGCTTGCAATGCGTTCGTCGATCAGGGCGGAGGCGGATTTGGCGTCGGTTTTTTGAGCCATGGTCGGTCTCACATCTTTTCGCCGGGCAGGAGCGCGGCTGGGTGAATCCAGGCGGTGAGGCGTTCGCTATCGAACGCGCCTTCGCCGATGTCGTGGTAGCGCACCCCTAAAACCTTCGAGGATTTCTCGGGCAGGGGATCAAGGTCGGTGCCGCGGAAGAAGGTGAGGCGCAGATAGGTCTTGAAGCAGTGCAGGCTCAAAAACCAGATGCTGCCATCAAGCCCATAAAGCGGGGTGTTCCATTTGACTGCTTTTTTGACCTCGGGCACGGCGGCAACGATCAGACGATCGACTTGGCGCACGATGTCCTGCTTCCAGCCGGGAACGGCGGCGATATAGGCGGTGACCGGTTCTTCGCCAAAACCCTTGGGGATTTGCGGATTGTCGCCCGAGAGCAGTTTGACGCGGGAGGCGCTCATTGGTCTATCCTGTTCAAAAGATCGTCCAGCGCATCGAAGCGTTCATGCCAATAGGCATTCATCTCGCGGGTCCAATCGGCGAGCGGCGTAAGAGCGGCGGTGCAGGCGCGATAATGGGTTTGGCGGCCATCGACGCGGCCTTCGACGAGCCCGGCCTCTTTGAGAATGCCGAGATGCTTCGACACGACCGGCTGCGACACCCCCGCGCCCGCAGTCAGCAGCCCCACAGTGCATTCGCCGTCGCGGCAAAGGCGCTCGAACAGCGCGCGTCGGGTCGGATCGGCCAAGGCGCGAAAAAGTGTGTCGGTTGCAAGCCGCATAACCCATACCCATTTGGCTATGAGTAATTAATAGCTCTCTGGCTATCGGTTCGTCAAGCTGTGAAGCCACTGCAACGCTGAGGCCGAATTTCCATTCTGACTGCCAACCCTAAAGTAATTAAAAACAACAATCATTGCGGGTGGCGATTTATTTACGTTTTTTCTCCAGCCAAACGCGCAGAATGATAAATTGATGTAATTATGAGTATGCGTTGAACATCTCATTTACATCCGTGACGCATTCTTGGCCTTGAGCAGGGGTGCTGAGATGACGGGTGGCGAAACCGAGCAGCTTTTGCGGCTGCAGACGCAAATTCTGGAGGGCGTGGCAAAGGGCGATGCCTTGCCCGCCATTGCCGAAATGTTGTGTAACCGCGCCGAGGAACTGGCGCCAGGCGTTATCTGCTCCATCCTTCTGGTCGAAGATGGCACGATAATGCGCACACTGGCTGCGCCCAGCCTGCCGCAGATTTATACGGCCAAAATCGATGGCCTGAAGTCCGGCCCGACGGCGGGGTCCTGCGGAACAGCGGTCTATCGCAAGACCGAAGTCGTCGTGACCAATATTGGCAGCGACCCGCTCTGGGACCGCTACCGTATGCACGCCCAACCGCATGGGCTTGCTGCCTGCTGGTCAACGCCGATCCTCAATCAATCGGGCCAGGTCATCGCCACCTTTGCCTTTTACTTTCGCGAGCCGCGCGGGCCTTCGCCGTTCGAACGGGAGATCGTTGCGACCTGCGTCCATCTTTGTGCCCTTGCCATCGAAAATCATCGGATGCGGGAGCGCAATTTTCGACTGGCTTATTTTGACGTGCTGACCGGGCTCGCCAATCGCGGCCGGTTCAACCAGCTTCTGTCTGACGCGATCAACGACGAGAAGCCCTTTGGGCTGATCCTTCTTGATATCGACCATCTCAAGTCCATCAACGATACGATCGGCCACGCGGCAGGCGATCGGTTGATTGCGACGGTTGCCGCGCGGTTGAGCTCGGTCAGCGACTGTCTCGTGCCGTGTAGGCTGGGGGGCGATGAATTCGCGGTGCTTGTGCGCGGTTGCGACAGCCACGATCTCCTCGAAAACTGGGGAACGCTGCTCTGTGATACCGCGACCGGTGTCGTCGAAATGGGCAGCCAGAGCTTTGAGGCGCATGTGACCATGGGTGGGGCACTCTTCGGACAGGACGGCGTTACGGCAGGCACCCTGATCCAGAACGCCGATTTTGCCCTTTATCATGCCAAGCAGGCCCGGCGCGGGGGCTATATGGCTTTTCATGCCGATTTGCGCACCCAGATGACCCATCGCCACGCGCTGGTGCGCGAGGTGGATCAGGCGCTGGCCGAGAACCGCGTCGAGCCGCATTACCAGCCCATCGTCAATATCACCACCAACGAAGTCGTGGGCCTTGAGGCGCTGGCGCGCCTGCGCATGCCAGACGGCAGGGTGGTTTCGGCGGGGCAGTTTCACGCCGCGCTCAGCGATCCCCGCATTGCCTATCAGATGACAGGGCAAATGCTCGAACAGGTGGCGCGCGACATGCGTCACTGGCTCGATGCCGGGCTCAATTTCCAGCATGTCGGGGTCAATGTCACGACGGGCGACTTCTTGCGCGGCGATCTCGCCGATCGGATCATCGACATCTTTGGGCGCGCCGAGGTGCCACTCAGCCATATCGTGCTCGAAGTGAACGAGGCCGTCTTCATGGGCGGCAGCGACAAGCTCGTGCCCAATGCGGTGGAAGCGCTGCGGGCGCGCGGCATTCTTGTGGCGCTCGATGATTTCGGCACTGGTTTTGCTTCGCTCACCCATCTCCTGAGTTTTCCAGTCGACATCATCAAGATCGACTGCTCTTTCGTGAACCGGCTCGGCGTCGATGGACCAAGCGAGGCTCTGGTCTCGGGGATCGTCGATATCGCCCACAAACTCGATATGCGCACGGTGGCCGAGGGCGTCGAACACGAAGGGCAGGCCGAAATGCTGCGCCGTCTTGGCTGCAATCTGGGGCAGGGCTATCTCTATGCGAGGCCGATGCCGGCGCGGATTTGCAGCAGCGTGCTCCAAGCCTACGGGCAAAAGCGGGATGAGCGGCTGACCGCCTGAACGGTTAACAAAGCCATGACAGGACGATGACAGGGAGCCGCGCCTAAAGTGCGCGGCACGAACGCAACGTCGTTCGCCATTGTTCTGGGAGGATCTATGAACAAGCTGTTTCTCGCGGCGCTGGTTTCCGGCGCCCTGTCCGTATCCGCATTCGCGGCCGACTACACCATCATGGCGCCGGCTGCCCCCGGCGGCGGCTGGGACCAGACCGCCCGCTCCATGCAGGAAGCGCTCACCACCGAAGGCATTTCGGGCAATGTGCAGGTGACCAACGTTCCCGGCGCCGGCGGCACCATTGGTCTTGCCCAGTTTGCCAACCAGGACGCCGGCAATCCGAATGCGCTGATTGTGGGTGGTTATGTGATGGTTGGCGCCATCCTGACCAATATGGCCCCGGTGACCCTCAATGACGTGACCCCGATCGCTCGCCTGACCGGCGAAGCCGTCGCCATTGTCGTTCCCGCTGCCTCCGATATCCAGTCGCTCGACGATCTGATCGCCAAGCTCAAGGAAAATACCGGTGCCGTTTCCTGGGCTGGCGGCTCCGCAGGTGGCGTCGACCACATCACGGCGGGCCTGCTTGCCAAGACCATCGGCGTCGATCCGACCCAGGTCAACTACATCGCCTATTCCGGCGGTGGCGAAGCGCTTGCCGCTATTCTCGGCGGTCAGGTCACCGTGGGCATTTCCGGCATCAGCGAATTTGCCTCGCAAATCGCAGCCGGTGACCTCCGCCTCCTCGCCGTTTCGTCCGAAGATCGCGTGCCGGGTGTCGATGGCCCGACGCTCAAGGAAGCCGGTGTCGATCTCGCCGTCCAGAACTGGCGCATGGTTGCTGCTGCGCCGGGCATCACCGACGAGCAGAAGGCCTCGATCACGGCCGACATCAAGAAGATGGCTGAATCTGCTGCCTGGAAGAAGACGCTCGAAACCAAGGGCTGGGTTGATACCTATCTCGATGGCGAAGCCTTCGACACGCAGCTGGCAGCGGACATCTCGGCCACCGAGGCGATCCTGAAAGACATTGGCCTGGTGCAATGAGCGCTGGCAGCACCAACAGCACGCGCCGCCCCGATGGGGCGGCGCTCGTCATCGCGGTGATCCTTGCCGCCATTTCGATCATCATCTTCTGGCAGACCAGCCAGATGCGCGTGCCCCCCGTGCAGCAGCGTGTGGGCCCGACGGTCTTTCCCTATGTCGTCGCGACGGGGCTCGCCTTCCTCGCCATCGGCACGGTCGTCTCGGCTTTCCGCCACGGCTTTCCGGCGCGCAGCAAGGATGAGTTCGGCCCGATCGCCTGGATCGTCGGCGGTCTTGTTGCCCAAATCCTTCTGCTTTCGACCGCTGGCTTTTCCATCGCCACGGGCGTGCTCTTCGCCATGACCGCAAAAGGCTTTGGCCGGGGCCCGCTTTGGAAGACCATTCCGGCCGGTATCCTTTTCGGTTTCATCGTCTGGTTTCTCTTTGCTCGCGGGCTGCAGCTCTCGCTGCCGCAAGGGCCGCTCGAGCGCTTGCTGACCACGGGGAGTTTCTAAGAAATGGGAACTTTCGAACTTCTCGCCCAGGGCGTGATGGCGGCCCTGCAGGTGCAGAACCTGCTTTATGCGCTGATCGGGGTCACCCTTGGCACCGCCGTCGGCGTTCTGCCGGGCATCGGGCCGGCGCTGACCGTCGCGCTGCTCCTGCCCGTCACATATAAGCTTGATCCGGCCGGTTCGCTGATCATGTTCGCCGGTATCTATTATGGCGGCATGTATGGCGGCTCGACCACCTCCATCCTCCTCAACACACCCGGCGAAAGCGCCTCGATCGTCACCGCGCTCGAAGGCAACAAGATGGCCCGCAAGGGCAGGGGCGGTCCCGCCCTCGCCACGGCCGCCATCGGCTCTTTTGTTGCGGGTCTGATCGCAACGCTCGGCCTTGCTTTCGTCGCGCCCTTTGTCGTCAAATTTGCGCTGGCCTTTGGACCGGCGGACTACTTTGCGCTGATGGTACTGGCCTTCATCACCGTCTCCGCCGCCTTCGGCGACAGCGCGCTGCGGGGCCTGACTGCGCTCTTTATCGGCCTCGGGCTTGGGCTGATCGGCATCGACCAGCAGACCGGCCAGACGCGCCTGGCTTTCGGTGTGCTCGACCTTCTGGACGGCATCGAAGTGACGACGCTTGCCGTCGCGCTCTTTGCCATCGGCGAGACGCTGAAAACCGCGACCGACCCCGAACAGATCAAGGCCGAGGTCATGGCGGTCAAGGGTTCGGTCTGGATGACAGTCGAGGATTGGAAGCGCTCCTGGGCCTCCTGGCTGCGCGGCACCTTTATCGGCTTCCCGATCGGTGCCATGCCGGCCGGCGGCGCCGATGTCGCGAGCTTCCTGTCTTATTCGGCGGAAAAGACCTTTTCGAAAAAGCCCGAGGAATTCGGTCACGGCGCCATCGAAGGCGTGGCGGGTCCAGAAGCGGCCAACAATGCTTCGGCCGCCGGTACGCTCGTACCGCTCCTGACCCTCGGCCTGCCGACCACGGCTACCGCCGCGATCATGCTCGCCGGTTTCCAGCAGTTTGGCCTGCAGCCGGGGCCACTGCTCTTTGCCAACAATGCCCCGCTCGTCTGGTCGCTGATCGCCAGCCTCCTCATCGCCAATTTCATGCTGCTGGTGCTCAACCTGCCGCTGATCGGGCTCTGGGTTAAGCTTCTCACTATTCCAAAGCCGTGGCTCTATGGCGGCATCCTGGTCTTTGCGACGCTCGGTACGCTGGGCGCAAATGGCGCCATGTCCATGGGCTTTGGCCCGGTGCGTATCTCGTTCGAGCTCGTGCTGCTCCTGGTCTTCGGGATCCTCGGCTATCTTCTCCGCCGCTTCGGCTATCCCATCGCGCCAGTTGTGGTGGGCCTGATCCTGGGGCCAATGGCCGAACAGCAATTGCGCCGCGCGCTTTCGATCAGCCAAGGCGATCCGGTCATCCTCTTCCACTCGCCGATCTCGCTGGTGCTCTATGCGCTGGCCATAATCGCCGTGGTGCTGCCCTTCTTCCTCCGCATGCGCGGGAAGGGTGATGTGCTGAACCAGTTGGCAAGCGACGAGGATTGATGGGGTCTACCCCCACCTAACCTCCCCTTGGTAGGGGGAGGGATCTGCCGGTGGCTCACAGACCAAAAGACAGACCCGATGCGTTCCTCCCCCTACTAGGGGGAGGCTAGGTGGGGGTAATTTAGCCATGCGCTTAGGGCATGGATCGATTGCCTAAAACATCCCAAAAAACAAAGAAAAGCCCGGAGGCCAGGGAGGGAGACTGGCGTCCGGGCTTTCTGTTTCGGCTACTGTGCAACAGGTCGCTTGGTCGATTTACCGAGGTAAACGCCGGATCAGCGCCCCGCGCGGCTTAGTGGCCGATCGATGGGAAGTCCTTCGGGTTGATACCGAGGTTCCGCAGGTGCTTCGCCTTGGGCGCCCGGCCCCCTTCGACGGCAGCCGAAACCGATGCGGCGCTGCCGAACACGGTTACGAAGGTGTCGAGGGTCGCAAAGAACTTGTTCTTGCGCGGGGTGCTCATGGTGGTCTCCTGTTACGGACCCGAGGTTCGTCCCGGATCGCTTCCATGACACCTAAATGAGCCTTCCAAGCCTCAAGCGGTAGTGCGGCTATCCTCAGTCCAGCTATGCGCTGGGCGAATGGAAAAGGACCCGGCCGGCGCGAGGCGCTTGCTGAGATAGACCGTGGTGCCGCCCATGAAGGCCTCGGTCTGCTCGATGGCATAGCCGAGGTTTTGATAGAGCGCGATATTGCTCGAAAAGGCGGCGTTGGTCAGAAGGCGAATGGTGTCGAGTTCAGCGTGACGCGCCAGCTGCTCGGCGAGGATCATCAGCGACTGGCCATGGCCGCGCCGCTGGTGGTGCGGATGGACGGCGAGATTTTCGATCCAGAGATGATCGGCGCAGGGGCAGGTCTGGAGGAGACCAGCAAGTTGGCCATCGACGGTCAGAAGATCGAAGCGGAAATCGTGGATGGCCTCGCGATAATCGGCAAGCATGGGGCGTGGTTCGCGCCCGATGATGGGCGTCCACTTGGCATAGGCAGCACGGACAAGGGAACGGATGGCCGGGACGTCTTCCAATGTGGCCGTTCTAAAGGCGACGAACTGAGGAGGCATAAAGCAAATTCCGAAACAAACTAACCTGCCGAACGGTGGCGGCCTTATGCATGAGTCGAATGACGGGGTGACGAACCCCGCCTTTTCGCTCCGGCATCTGCCGTGTTCGACTTGAACTCGGAAGCTGAACGCGTCAGTTGGAAAGCGGATGCATGCTGACAAATATTTGTTCCGGTTGATGTTTTTGCGGTTGTGAGGGCTTGACCTGCGTTAAGCATATCTCGTCGTGACGAGGGGATTCGTTGGAGCCGTCCAAACGAAAATCCCCGCTTTCGCGGGGATCATGGCATGCCGGAGGGTGATAGAACCCCTTTAGCCGCCGAGGCTCGGCAGCGTGAGGTCGCCCGAGGTCAGCTTGCTGGCGGTCAATGCGGCATCGGCCTTTTCGCGCGGCAGTTCGAGGCTGGTCCAGACGCTGACAAGCGCATGGCGCAATTCGAAGATCATCTCATCGGTGTGGAGCGGGGTCGGCGTGATGCGGAGGCGCTCCGTGCCCTTGGGAACGGTCGGGTAATTGATCGGCTGAATATAGATATTGTGCTTGTCGAGCAGCATGTCGCTCGCAGCCTTTACGGCCCGCGCATCGCCCACGATCAGCGGCACGATATGGGTCGAGGTTTCCATGACGGGCAGGCCAGCATCGGCAAGGATCGCCTTGGTCAGCCTTGCCTGGCGCTGGTGCATCATGCGTTCCTGGCCATTGCCCTTCAAATGCTCGATCGAGGCGCGTGCAGCGGCACAGAGAGCGGGGGGCAGGGCGGTCGTAAAAATGAACTCGGGCGCATAGGAGCGAACGGCATCGATGATGGCCTTATTGGCCGCGATATAGCCGCCCATCACGCCAAAACCCTTGGCCAATGTGCCTTCGATGACGTCGATACGCTCCATCAGGCCCTCGCGCTCGGCAATGCCGCCGCCGCGCGGGCCATACATGCCGACGGCATGGACCTCATCGATATAGGTCAGCGCGCCGAATTCCTCGGCGAGGTCGCAGATTTCCTTGATCGGGGCAATGTCGCCATCCATGGAATAGACCGATTCAAAGGCGATCAGCTTTGGCCGCTTGCGATCGACCTGGCTCAGCAGCTCGCGGAGATGCGCGACGTCATTGTGCCGGAAAATCTTCTTTTCCATGCCCGACTGGCGCACGCCCTGGATCATCGAGGCGTGGTTGAGCTGGTCCGAGAAGATCACGCAATCAGGAAGAAGCCGCGCAATGGTCGAGAGCGCTGCTTCATTCGAAACAAAACCCGAGGTGAAGACGAGGGCGGCTTCCTTGCGATGGAGGTCCGCGAGCGACCGCTCAAGCTCGACCAGCGGGCGATTGGTGCCCGAAATATTGCGCGTGCCGCCAGCGCCGACGCCGAGCTTGCCGGCGGTGTCCTGCATGGCTCTCACGACTTTTTCGTGCTGGCCCATGCCGAGATAATCGTTGGAGCACCAGATGGTGATTTCGCGGGCATTGTCCGCATCGTCGCGATAAAGCGCCTTGGGGAAGCGACCGGCAATACGCTCGAGATCGGCAAAAACGCGATAGCGCTTTTCTGCCCGCAGCGTGTCCACTGCATCCTCGAAGATACCGCGATAATCCATGGTCGTTCCTTTACGCCTGCCGGTGGGGTCGGCAGGAATGTCGCTGGGGCTGCGACGCTTCTTACTTAGAACTGTCGAGCCAGCTTTGACATAGGTCAATTCGACGCGCGGATTGAACACACATATCCGCTATTCGAGAACCATTCTAAAGTCTTGATGCTGATCTGCCAACTGGGGAATTGCCCGCTTGACGCAGTTTGGCCGCAGGTGTGGCAGCTCGATCTCGGGGCACGATCACACCGAATTTCCGAGCAATTCTGCCAGTTGCAGGAAGTGCAAGACTGCGCTTAACTCCATATGTGTCGGGGGGAAACGGCACGGAGGGGACATCGTGAAAAGCTTCTCGTCGTCGAGCTTTGCCGGCCAGCATGCCGATGCAGTGGCGCTGGCGCATGCGGCAGTCAAACGCGATCCGCAGGCCTTGTTCACCGACTTCCAGTGGTTCCTCTATGAGGGCCGCGATACGGTATTCTTCACCGCCTTTTCGACCCAGAGTTACGATAAGGATGGCCTTGCCAATATGGTGGCTGAGATGGTCGCCCTGGCGCCGCAACTGACCCACGGCTTTGTCGGCGCCGAGCCGGGCCAGCCCTTCCCAAAACACCTGCTCGATGCCATTACCTCGCTCGAAATGATC
>CAJYKO010000325.1 GCA_913775215.1 uncultured Devosia sp.
CCTCGCCATCGGCGTCAATCTCCTTGCCGACGGCTTACGCGACGCCATCGACCCCACGAGGCGCGCTCGATGACCGCTCTTCTCACGCTCAACAATCTCTCGGTCTCGACCGGCAGCAAGACGCTGATCCACGGCCTCTCCTTCGCCCTCGAGAAGGGCGAGCGCCTTGGCCTCATTGGTGAATCCGGCTCCGGCAAATCCTTGACCGCCCTCGCCGCCACCGGCCTTCTCCCCGCCGGCCTCAGCACCAGCGGCTCGGCAATCCTGGCTGGCACCGAAGTCATCAATGCCCCCGAACGCGAGCTCAACGCCATCCGCGGCACCGCCGTCGCCATCGTCTTCCAGGAACCGCTGACGGCGCTCGACCCGCTCATGCGCGTCGGCAAACAGGTCGCCGAACCCCTCGCCCGCCGCGCCAGACGCGATGGCACCGCGCTCCATGGCGCAGCGCTCGCCGAGGCCGTGCTCGCGCTTCTCTCAGAAGTCGCCCTGCCCGATCCCCCGCGCATCGCCCGCGCCTATCCGCATGAACTCTCCGGCGGTCAGCGCCAGCGCATCGCCATCGCCATGGCCCTCGCCTGCAAGCCAGATCTCTTGATTGCCGACGAACCGACCACCGCGCTCGACGTCACCACCCAGGCCGAAATTCTCGCCCTGATCGACCGTCTCGTCCGCGAGCGCAACATGGCGCTCCTTTTCATCAGCCACGACCTCCCCGTCGTCGCCAATACGGTCAGCCGCGTCGTCGTGCTCCGCCAGGGTGAAGCCGTCGAAGCCGGCTCGGTCCAAGACGTCTTCGGCAATCCGCAGCACGATTACACCAGAAGCCTCCTTGCTGCCGCGCGCAGTTTCGACCGGGCCTTGGAGGGCACACCATGACCCTCATCCAGGTCCAGAACGTCAATTTTGGCTATAGCGCCAGCCGGCAGATTCTCTCCGACATCAACCTCGACATCGCCCCCGGCGACACGGTTGGCCTCGTCGGCGAAAGCGGTTCGGGCAAGACCACGCTCCTCCGCCTCCTCCTCGGCCTCGCCCGCCCCGATCGCGGCACCATCACCTTCGATGGCAAAACCCTCGACACCGGCAATCGCGCCTTCATGCGCGACTTCCGCCGCCAGGCACAGATCGTCTTCCAGGATCCCTATTCCTCCCTCGATCCGCGCCAGACCATTTTCTCGATCATCGCCGAGCCCCTGCGCTCGCTGAAGATCGACGGCGATCACCGCCAGATGGTCGCCGAGGCTCTGGAGGCCGTCGGCCTCGATCGCGACGCCCCCACCCGCTATCCGCACCAATTTTCCGGCGGCCAGCGCCAGCGCATTGCCATTGCCCGCGCCATTGTCGCCCGCCCGCGCTTTCTCCTTGCCGATGAAGCCGTCAGCGCGCTCGATCTCACCACCCGCACCCGTATCGTCGATCTCCTCGCGCGCCTCAGCGCTGAGATGACCCTCCTCTTCGTCTCCCACGATATCGGCGTCGTCGCCGCCCTCTGCCGCCGCATCGTCATTCTCGAAAAAGGCAGGATCGTCGAACAGGGCGAAACCGCCAAAATCCTCAAAAACCCCCAGCATCCCTATACGCAGCGCCTGCTCGCCAGCGTGCCGCGCCTCACCGTCAACGAGATTTCCCCATGACCGATTACCCCAACGAATATGCCGATTGGCAGGCAAAGCGTCTCGCCGCCCTCAAGGCCCCGAATGGCTGGCTCAACATCATCGCCCGCGTCTGGCTCGCCGAAGGCACCGTCACCGTCGGCAGTGCCGCCGACAATGACATCATCCTCTCCTCCGGCCCCTCCCATATCGGCAGCCTCACCCAGGACGCCGATGGCCAAGTGACTTACACGCCCGAGGATGGCGCCCCGCAGGTCCTCGAACTCTCAAAGTACAATCCGCCGCGCTTTACCGCCGGCAATCTCCTCCTAGAGGTGACGACGCTTAACGGCGAGAACGCCCTCCGCGTCCGCGACACCACGTCCGACGCCCCGGAAAAGCTTCAGCCGCTCGACTATTTTCCGCTTGATCCACCTGGCGCATCACCGCCGATTGGGTCCAGCTCGAAACCGCCAAGGGCCTCACTATCGACACCTCCAAGTCGATCCCGACCGATGTCGAAGCCACCCACAAAGCCGTCTTCACCCGCGATGGCGTCACCTACGAACTCCTCGCCACCCACGGCACGCCCGAAGCACCCCAATTCGTCATCCGCGACCAGACGTCAAAGGACTTGACCTACGCCGCCTGCCGCTTCGTCTTCGGCGAAGATGTCACGGACAAGACCATCGTTCTCGACTTCAATAAGGCAGTAAATCCGCCCTGCGCCTTCACCGAGCACGCCGTTTGCCCCCTGCCGCCCGCCGAAAACGTCCTCCCCATCCGCATCGAAGCCGGCGAAAAGCGCTTGCACGAGTGACCCCCTCCTAGCCTCCCCCTGTTAGGGGCAGGGATCTTCCGGTGGCTCCCAAACATCACAACCAACTTGATACGTCCCTCCCCCTACCAGGGGGAGGTTAGGTGGGGGCTCCTCCCACAAAACAAAAAAAGACCGGCATCCCTGCCGGCCTTTCCATAAATTTCTCTGCGCCGCTAACGCCTTATCGCGCGAACCAAGGCAATCAAGATACACGCACCCAACAGCCCCGCGATCAGGTAGCCAAGCCAGCCACCGAAGGAAAT
>CAJYKO010000326.1 GCA_913775215.1 uncultured Devosia sp.
AGCGTATTGAGCAGCATGGCGAGGCTGAACATGCGGCCATGGACATAGTCTTCGAGCGTGTCGCGCATGCCGTTCCGCATATGGACGGCAACCACCGCGATCAGCACGGCAAAAGGCAGGCCGACCAGCGGACTGCCGATGACGCCGACCATGTCGGCACGATCCTGCCCGCCAAGACGCACGACGATGAAAAGCAGAAAGCCCAAAAACGCGATGTTGATAAGGCCCGTGATGCGCTGCGTCATGAAGTGACGTGTCGAGGCCTTGGCATCGCCATAATGGGTCTTGGGATTGGCGACCATGTCGCGGGTGACGGTTTCACGCATGTGTCAGGCTGCCCACACAAAGACGGTCCAGATAAGAAGGGTGATGATCACCGAGGCGATGATCGTGGCCCAGGCCATGGTCTCGCGCTGGCCCGGCTCCATCATCGCGGCAAAGTCCCACACCCAATGGCGGAGGCCACCGCACATGTGGTGGACAAGGCTCCAGGTGAAGCCGAAGAGCACGATCTGCCCAAACCAGGAGGCAAAGACCACGTTGACCACGTCGAGCGCCTGTTGATCGAGCGCCGCCGCGACGAGCCAGATGGCCACCAGCGTCATGCCGGCATAATTGGCGATGCCGGTGGCGCGGTGAAGAATCGACATGGCCATGGTGATGGTCCAGCGATAGATCTGCAGGTGCGGCGACGTGGGGCGGGCTCTGACCGACATGGGATATCCGGGGCCTGGGGGACTCAAGCGAACCTGAGTCCAGTTTGGAATAGTTCGAGATTACTAGCCGCCATTCCTTACCAAATCAAAGCCCTTTCCGGCGATTCGTCCTACACTTTTGGCGGATACCGCACTTTGTTCGCATAGCGAACGTCATGTTCGCGTGACGCGCGTTTTTTGGTGTGTTGGGATTTCGCTGCCGCCTCACGCTTTTGGGCGTGCCCCTCCTTCTCGCCTTCGCAGCGCCAGCATTTGCGCGCGACATCACCCAAGCATGGGCGTCACCGTTGCGCATCGCGGTGCTGACCAATGAAGCAACCGAAAATCTTCTTGCGTTCGGGATTGTTTCGATAGGTGTCGCGTGCTCCGCCAATGCCAATCCCTGGCTCGATCATGTCGCGGAACTGCTCAAGGGTGTCACCTGCTGCCTAGGACAAAGCAGGGCTGGCCGGAAAGATCACGCTCGAACGCATTCCCGAACTCGTCGGCGATAGCGGAGCGACCAAGGAAGCCGAAACCTGGATGGCTTCCCCGATCTTGCAGATATGAGCGGCGCCAAGGCTGGCCACGTCGCGCTAGGCTCGAGTTAGCCGATCATCTGAATGAGGGGCCCGCCTAGGTGGCGGGCACTGCCCAAAACCATTTCGCCCTCAAAGACCAGGCTTAAGGCGAAGACCCAAATGCTCAATGTCAGGAGGATGGCGACAAGCCATCCCTTGGCGCGATTCGTCATAATGAAATGATAGTCTGGCCAAGACGTCGGCATAGGCCCTGCACGCAAGTGTGAGGGCGTCAATGCGAATAGTAACCACACAAGTCAAAGTGTAATGCGTGGCACGTTAGGCTTTCATAAGCTTGGAAAAATGGTCCAAGACAAACCATGCCCACCAAACTCAAAACCGCTTTCTTCGTGGTCCTGATGTCAGCACTTTTGCTGGTCTGGAGCGTCATGCTGCCGACCACCGGGCTTTTATATCTCTTGGGCTATCTGCATTAGCTGATGTGACGCGCCCGGGTCAGGCGAGAATGGCCATCGCTAGAAACTGCAAACCTGCCCCAAGAACGAGAACCAGCATCCAGGCTTCGACAGCCAGCCCAGTGATGACGGTCAACCTTCCGAAATCCACCGCTTTTCCTCCCCCTCGCAGATTTTCTGCTTCTGGGAAAAATGAGGATACACACGATTCGTTGCCGATGCTCTAAGACTTTTAGTGACAGCCGTCAGCGATTTAGCCTCGAAGCGCGCGGAAAACTGCCATTTTAGAAAAGAAGTCAGTGGATAGAAGCGGTTATTTCTTCCAAAACGAGGTGGCTATGCCTGAAAAAATTGTTCTGCTCGATACTGAAATTCTCTCGGATGACTGGGGAAAGCTCTCGCGCGTGACACTCGACTATCGTCGCGACGACGGAAAGGTGCAGCGTCTCAGCCGCGAAATCTATGACCACGGCAATGCCGCGGCCATCTTGCTTTATAATCCAGAGACCGGATCGGTGCTGCTGGTACGCCAGTTCCGCTATCCGGTGATGGCCAATGGCGACCCGGCCTTCCTCCTCGAAGTTTGCGCCGGCCTTTTGGACGGGGACGATCCCCAGACCTGCGCGGCGCGCGAGGCGCTCGAGGAAACCGGCCACGCGCCGCGCGACATCGTGCATGTCAGCGATGCCTATATGTCGCCGGGCTCGGTAACCGAGAAGGTCAGCCTCTTCCTCGGCCATTATGGCGCCGACACCTATCGCACCGCCGGCGGCGGGCTCGAACAAGAGGGTGAAGAGCTCGAAGTCGTCGAGCTCCCATTCGAGACGGCCTTCAAGATGATCGGCACCGCCGAATTGACCGACGCCAAAACCATTCTATTGCTGCAGCACCTGGCGCTGACACTGGCCGCTCAATAGTCGACGAGTTTCTTTTCCGGATCATAGGGCTGGTCGGCGACGACCTTGGTCACGGCCTGGCCGCAGCGCATTTTCTTGGAGACGGCATCGAAGGCATAGGTGGGGCTGCCATGCAATTCCCAGCCTTCGATGAGGGCCTTGGTGACCTTATGGCAAAAGGCTGAATCGTCTTCGCCGGACAAAAAGCGGTAGATGCGCATGCATGGCCCCCTTGCATTGGCGCCTATGCGCCGAGATTGATTCTCTTGCCTCTTAGCGCTAATCCAATCGCCATGCATAGCTTTCCAAAAGAACTGCTCAGCGGTCACGCCAATTTCCTGGCCGGGCGTTATCTGCGCGAGAAGGAACGCCTTCGCGATCTCGCCTCGGTGGGACAAAGCCCCACCACCATGATCATTGCCTGCTGCGATAGCCGCGCGGCGCCTGAAATGATCTTCGATTCAGGCCCGGGCGAACTTTTCGTCCTGCGCAATGTCGCCAATCTCGTGCCGACCTATCAGCCCGATGGCGGCCAACACGGCACCTCGGCGGCGATCGAATTCGCGGTCAAGGCGCTCAACATCGCCAATATCGTCGTCATGGGCCATGGTCGCTGCGGTGGCATCAAGGCGGCGCTCGATCCCGACTTCAAGTCGCTCGACGAGGGCGATTTCATCGGCAAGTGGATCAGCATGCTCGGCGAACTGCCCAACCAGCTTGGACAGAATAGCCTGCTTACGTCCTCTGAGCGGCAGACGGCGATGGAGCGGATCTCGATCCGCAACTCGATCCGCAACCTGCGCACCTTCCCCTATGTCGCCGAGCTCGAGGCGCAAGGGAAACTGGCCGTACATGGCGCCTGGTTCGACATTTCCACGGCCGAGCTTTGGGTCATGGATCACGACGGCGATTTTATTCGCCCCCAGCTCTCCTAAAGAACTGAGCCGGTTCGAAATAATCCAGGGGCGCCGCCAGGCGCCCTTTGTGTTTGCGGCAGCCAAGTCGCCAAACTCTCGCCATCAAGCTGCACTTGGCCCGTCTCAATCGTGATCAGTTGTCCGGCAATCGCTGAGCACTTGCACTTGAATTTTGCTTTCCTGCTTATGCGGCGGGCCCGCTAGCGCATTCTTTTCGCGGGCTTTTCAGGCCGCCCGAAAATGGTCCAGACATGGATCCGATCACGCCTTTGTGTGGTCTGCCACCAGACACATTGCACGGCCAGCTTATGGAAACGGGGCCGCCGGAGAGCGACCCGTCGATGAGGCCACTCATCGCCTTTCCCACGACATGGAGCAAACCCATGAAAAAGATCGTCCTTTCGTCCCTCCTCGTTCTCGGCATGACCGGCGCAGCCTTTGCGCAGGGCACGACCGATTTCGCGACCCTTGACGCCGATATGAGCGGTGGGCTGTCGCTGACCGAGGCACAGGTCGGCTGGCCGGATCTGACCGCAGAAGATTTTGCCGCTGCCGATACGGACGGCAATGGCGAGCTGAGCCCGGAAGAATATGGCGTACTGACCGGCGCCGCGGCCCCGGCCAACTAACCGGCGCGGGTTGCGTTTTCCAACCGGAAACCTGTCCCCCCTTTTCCGGAAAACGCACGGCGCCCGTCTCCGTCGCCTCGCCCTCCCTCGGGGCGGCGGACCCGATGGCCTGGCCTCGAAACCGTGGCGGCCTTCGTCCAAACTCAAGGAAATTCGAATGCGTAAACTTGCACTCGGCCTTATCGTTGCCGGCCTTCTCTCGACCTCCGCTTTTGCCCAGACCGCGCTCACTTTTGCCGACGTGGACACAGATGGTGACGGGCGCCTCAGCTATGAAGAGCTGGTCGTGGTCTGGCCCGATCTGACGCAGGAAGAGTTTGCCAATGCCGATGTCGAAGCCGTCGGCAGCGTGACTCCCGAACAGCTCGGCGCCCTGCAACCGGCCGCCGTGCCCGCGGCTCCTCCATCAGATGCCGCCGCTCCAGCGCCGGTCCCGACCGACGCCGTTCCGGCACCGGCCCCCATGGATGCGGTACCGGCGCTGCCAGGTGAAGGCACTCTACCGCCGGCGGAAGGCGGCGCAACAGAATCGCTGGTCGAATAAAACCTTTAGCGGCCGCTCCATTGGGGCGGCCGTTTTTTCAATCGAGACGCACGGCCGGTTCGAGCGGCTTGGCTTTGCGCAGCGTCACGATCAGGCCGATGATGACCAAAAAGCCCCCTGCGATCTCGATCGCCGTGATCGTCTCGCCCAGAATAAGATAGCCGGACAACAACCCGGTGATCGGCACGAGGAGCGTAAACGGCGCGACCACAGACGCCGGATGCCGCCCGAGCAGCCAGCTCCAGATGCCACCGCCGAGAAGCGTCGCGGGATAGGCGAGAAAGGCGATGAGCGCCGCGTCGGACCAGGAAAAGCTGCTCAGTGCTGCCCAGATGGCCGGCCCACCTTCGGCGAAATAGGAGAGCGCAAAGAGCGGCAGTGGCGCGGCGAGCGACCCCCAGACCGTAAAGGCAATGGCATTGACCTTGCCGGCCTTTTTCGTCAGCACATTGGCGAGACCCCAGGCCATGGCCGCGAGCAGGACCATGACAAGCGGCACAAACCCCGCGCCTTCGATGCGTTCCGCGCCGATCACGGCGATCCCCAAAAACGCAATGCCCGCCCCGATGATCTGGAACCGGCTTGGCCGCTCGCCGAGCAGCACGAAGGCCATGGCCATGGTGAAGAAGGCCTGCGTCTGGAGGACGAGCGAGGAAAGGCCCGCCGGCATGCCCCAGGCGATCGAGAGATTGAGAAAGGCATAGAGCGCAAAGCCGAAGCTGAGGCCGAAGCCGACGACGATCCACCACGGCGCCTTGGGCGGCCGCACGAAAAGGAGCGCCGGGAACGCGGCGGCACAGAACCGCAGCGCGGCAGCCAGGATCGGCGGCAGCGCTTCCACGCTCATTTTGATGACGACGAAATTAAAGCCCCAGATGGCCACAACGAGCAGGGCGAGAAGAATATGGCGGATTGGCATCAGACGATCACCCGCCGCCGCAGAAGGCGCGGCCCGAAGACGTTGATGACGAGGCCGGCAAAGACCAGCGCGCTACCGATGATTTCAAGTTCGGTGATGACCTCGCCGGCGAGCAGGACAGCAAAGCCGATGCCGAAGACGGGGACGAGCAGCGAGAACGGAGCAATCAGGGCTGCCGGATAGCGCTTCAAGAGATAACTCCAGAGCCCGAAGCCGACGAGGGTGGCGGCATAACCGTTGAAGAGGACGATGCCTGCGGTGCCGAGGCTGAAAGAATGCAGCGCAGCACCGATCGCTTCTGGACCTTCGATCAGGACCGATAGCGCGAGAAGCGGCAGGATGGGAACAAGGCTGCCCCAGACGACGAAGGAGAGCATGTCGATCTGGCCGGCCCGCTTTGATGCGATATTCCCGACGCCCCAGAAGAACGCTGCAGCGATGACCATGAGCAGGGGAATAAGGCTCGTGACCTCGAAGCGCTCGACGGCAATGAAGCCGATGCCGATGATGGCGACCGTGGCGCCGATGACCTGCCAGCGGCCGAGCTTTTCGCCCAGGAACAGCATGGCGAGGCCAAAGGTGAAAAAGGCCTGGGTCTGGATGATGAGCGAGGCAAGGCCCGCTGGCAGTCCAAGCTTGATGGCCGAGAACAAAAGGCCGAACTGGGCAAAGCCGATGGCGAGGCCATAGGTGAGGAGCGTTCCCAAGCGCACCTGTGGCCGCTTAATAAAGAAGACCATGGGAAACGCGGCGCAAAGATAGCGCAGGGCCGTGAGGAAAAGCGGCGGCACCACGTCGACGCCCCATTTGATCATGACGAAGTTCAGCCCCCAGGCCAAAACGACGAGAAGAGCCAGACAAAGGTCGCGGAGCGAAAGCATGGGGAATCCAGGGGCGGGAAGGCGCAGATCAGCGCCCACCGGCCGGGAAGCGAGGCGCGAGAGCGGCTTACACCTTCACGCGCGACACTGAAAGGCACTTCCCTGGACGTCTGCCCTGCGCCACGCCGTAAACTGACGGGCGCAGGGAAAGGATCAGGCCGCCAGAGCGCGGGCCTTGAAACCCTTTTCGATCAGGGTCTCGGCAATCTGGATGGCATTGAGCGCAGCGCCCTTGCGCAGGTTATCCGACACCACCCACATGGCGAGGCCATTTTCGACGGTCACGTCTTCGCGGATACGGCTGACATAGGTGTCATAATCGCCCACGGTTTCGACGGGCGTTGCGTAGCCACCGGCTTCGCGCTTGTCGAGCACGGCAATGCCGGGTGCCTCGCGCAAGAGATCGCGGGCTTCATCGGCCGAAATCGGCTTGTCGAATTCGATATTGACGGCTTCGGAGTGACCGACAAAAACCGGCACGCGCACGGCCGTGCAGGTGACCTTGAGCTTGGGATCGAGGATCTTCTTGGTTTCGGCCAGAACCTTCCACTCTTCCTTGGTGTAGCCGTCTTCCATGAACACATCGATGTGCGGGATGACGTTAAAGGCGATCTGCTTGGAAAACTTTTGTGGCGTCGGCGAATCGTTGACGAAAATGCCCTTGGTCTGGTTCCAGAGCTCGTCGACCCCTTCCTTGCCCGCGCCGGAGACCGACTGATAGGTCGCAACGACGACGCGCTTGATGGTGGCCGCATCGTGAAGCGGCTTCAGCGCCACGACGAGCTGGGCCGTCGAGCAATTGGGGTTGGCGATGATGCCGTTGCGCTTTTCGTCCTTGAGCCAGCGATCGAGGACATAGCCGTTCACTTCCGGCACGATCAGCGGCACATCGGAATGGTAGCGCCAGTATGAGGAATTATCGATCACGACCGCACCTGCGGCTGCGATCTTCGGCGCCCATTCCTTGGAGATGGAGCCGCCCGCCGACATGATGGCGAAGTCGACCGTCGAGAAATCGAAGTGCTGAAGGTCACGCGCCTTCAGGACCTTGTCGCCATAGGAAATTTCCTTGCCAATGGAGCGGGACGAGGCGAGAGCAAAAACCTCATCGGCCGGAAAGTTGCGCTCGGCAAGAATATTGAGAACTTCGCGGCCCACATTGCCCGTGGCCCCGACGACAGCGACGCGATAACCCATTTTGGAACTCCAGTTCCTTGACCTTCCGCCCCCGCGCGACGCTGGGCGTCGCGGTCAATACTTTGAGCCTCTCCCCGGCGGGAGGGAACCCGGGGAAAAGCGTCAGGCGGTTTTGGTGGTTTTCATCATGGCAGGCAGACCATTGGCTGTAAGCCCTGTGGTCTTGAATACGGCAATGTGGCCGAAGCTGCGCATTAATATCAGTGCTCTAATAGGAAAAGCAGGACTTCTCATACTCTGAAATAGGAAAGAGTCAATGAAGATCGGCGGCAGAGGTGCCCACATGTCTCCCTCCAGACGGTGCACGGGCCTGCCAGATGACGAGATGCCTCGCCAAGTCCACCCGCTTGCATTCCCCAAAAGGGGCGCGCAGGCGTGAAGATCCCTTACTCTCACCCCTAAAAGCAAACGGCGGAGCTTGTGCCCCGCCGCTTCAAATCTAGAGCCAAAATCCAAAAGACCTCAGCTTTCGCCATCCTTCAAGACCACGGTCCCGGCCTCAAACGCGGCCTTGCAGTCGTCGGCGTCGGCCATGCGGTCGCTGTCGAGCATGGTGGTGGCGGCTCCAGGGCCTTCAAAGCGCGGGTCGTCGCATTCATCGTCATTGGCATAGGACGAAGAATTGTCACCAAAGTCGATTGCCGAGCTGTCATAGGGTGCGCCAGCCGCATATTCGGGCGTATAGACCTTGCGGATCGACACCTTGCCTTCGTCGAGCAGCGCCTTGCAGTCGGTGGCGTCGCCCATCAGGTCTTCGGTGAGGAGCTTCTTGTTGGTGCCCGGGCCTTCAAAGCGGAGGTCATCGCATTCGCCGTCATTGGCCCATTTGGAAAAGTCCGAGCCGAAATCGAAGGCGGCGGCCTGCTGTTCGCCCTGATAGGTGGCGGTTCCAGCTTCGACGGCAGCACGGCAATCGGTTGCGTCTTTCATGATGTCTTCGGCAAGAGTTGTGCTGGCAACGCCGGTCCCTGTGAAACGCGGATCATCGCACTCGCCGTCCTTGGCCCATTCCGAGGTGTCATTGCCAAAGTCGATCTCGCCAATCGGTGTCGTTGCGGCCGACCCGCTCGAGTCCTTGAGCGTCACGGTTCCGGCCTCGTAAGCGGCGCGGCAATCGGTGGCGTCCTTCATCAGGTCGGCGTCGACCAGTTCCTGTGCCGAACCGGTGCCGGTAAAGCGCGGATCATCGCATTCGCCATCCTTGGCCCATTCTGAGGAATCATCGCCAAAGTTGATGGCGTCGATCGGGGTGGCAATGGCGATGTCGGCAGGGCTTGTGCCTGTGTCCTTCAGCGTGACCGTTCCGGCGACAAAAGCTGCCTTGCAGTCCGTCGCGTCCTTCTTGAGGTCGGCGTCGACGAGTTCCTGCGCCGAACCGGGACCGGTAAAGCGTGGATCGTCGCACTCGCCGTCCTTGGCCCATTCCGAGGAGTCGTCGCCAAAATCGATATCGGAAACGCTGACAGTCGGTCGGATTTCGCCTTCTTCGACAAGGGTCACCGTGCCCGCTTCATAGGCTGCCTTACAGTCCGTTGCGTCCTTGAGCATGTCTTCATCGACAAGCTCATCGGCCGATCCGGGACCGGTAAAGCGTGGATCATCGCACTCGCCATCCTTGGCCCATTCCGAGGAATCATCGCCGAAGTCGATGTCGCTCGCCTTCGGCGCTGCAGGTGGATTGACGTCCACAACGGCTGGTGGCGCCGTCGCCGTATCGTCCTTGAGGCTGATCTTGCCCGCGTCGAAGGCAGCCTTGCAGTCGGTCGCATCCTTGAGGATGTCTTCATCGACCAGTTGGTCGGCCATGCCTTCGCCGGTAAAGCGCGGATCGTCGCACTCTCCGTCTTTCGCCCAGTCGGAGGAATCATCGCCAAAGTCGATGCTGGAGGCCGTGGGAGTAGAATTGGACTGTGCCAGGCTCGGCACAGTCAGTCCCGTGGTCAGCACCAGGCCAAGCAAGGTTCCTGCCGTGACGTTAAGAAAAGTGCGCATCGGTTGTCCCTTCCGGTTTTGCATCACGGTTGTGAGAACAGATTATAGCCTCTTTGCGGCAGGTAGAACTACAAATGCTCTATTTGCCTGAGGCGCGGCTCTTTCTGTCGATCCGCGCAAAGAGCCACGAGCCCAAAAGCACGAGCGCCGTGCCCACGGCATGAACCCAGGTGAAGGGCTCGCCAAGCACAAAGACAGCGAGAACAATGGTGACGATCGGACCGAAGGAGGCAGTGGACGATGTCGCCCGCGCCCCGATCCGCGCAATGCCGCCATTGAGGAGAAAGGAGGGCAGTAGCGTGCCGAAAATCCCAAGCGTCAGGCCCAGTGCCCAAAGCGTCGGGGTGATGCTGAAATAATTGCCAATTCCATCGACCACGACGCTCTGGGTGATGGCCAGCACGGCTGCCGTCGACATGCCGATGCAGGTAAAAAGCCCCGTGCCCAGCGCCAGCATCTGCCGCTTGGCGAGGTGTTGGTAGAAGGCGAAGGTCAGCGCCGAACCCAGAACCAGAATGGTGCCGATAAAAAGCCCATCGGGCTGCACGGCAAGGTTCCAGGCAAAGATCACCAGCAGGCCGCCATAGCTGACCAGCATGGCCGGCACGAGCTTCCAGTTCATCCGATCGCCAAAGAACCAAACGCCGAACATCAGGACGAAAAACGGATAGGTGAAGAGCACCAACCGCTCATATTGCGCGGAGACAAAGGCGAGCCCGGCAAAGTCGAGATAGCTCGAGAGATAATAGCCGAGCGCCCCGACACTCATCGCCCCAGCCAGGCGTCCCGGCGTCAGCAGTGCCTTGAGCTGCGGATTGCGCCTCAGCAGTACCGCAAGAATGACGAGATAGACGGGGAGGGCGGTCAGCATCCGCAGCGCCAGAGTGGTCTCGACCGATGCGCCTTGCGCAAAGGCAAGCTTGATGAAGACGCCCTTGGTCGAAAACAGCGCGGCCCCGGCAAAGGCAAGGCCGTAGCCAAAGATATCTATCCCCGGCTGGGGTGTGTCGCTGGAGGATGGGATGCTCGTCATCCGAAGGGGCTTTCTAAAATGCCGCCCCTCGTATCCACCGGATCACCGCACGGGGCGGGCCGGTTGAAACCAAATGCTGAACGTCAGCCTTCGGTCCTGGCCCAGATGGAGCCAAGAATAAGAAGGTTCGCGAAAAAGATCGGCTGATGTGACGTCATGTCCGTCTCATAATCCTGCGCCTGGACGCTGTCAAAGATAACGTAATGCTACCCAAACCACAGCCGATAAAGGGCTGATGCACTAGCCACGCGGATGCGCCTTGGCATAGCTTTCCATCAAACGCTCGGTATCGACGGCGGTATAAATCTGCGTCGTCGAGAGGCTGGCGTGACCTAAAAGCTCTTGGATTGCCCGCAAATCCCCGCCTTTTCCGAGCAGGTGCGTTGCAAAGGAATGCCTGAGCGCATGCGGGGTCGCGGAGGGCGGCAGGCCGAGCGCCGACCGCAGGCTTTCCATCCGTTTCTGAATCAGTCTGGGGGAAAGAACCCCGCCCTTCTTTCCGCGAAACAGCGGGTCTTCGTCCCAGACTTTATAAGGACTTAGCGCCAAATAGGTCTCGATCGCCTGCCGCACCGGAGCGATCAGGGGCACCATGCGGATCTTGCCCCCCTTGCCGGTTACGCGCAGTACCTCCGCCTCGAGATCGCCCTTGGTCAGCGCCAGCGCTTCGGCGATACGGAGCCCCGCACCGTAGCAGAGCGAAATCACCGCCATGTCCCGCGCCGCGATCCAGGGCTCCTCTTCCATTTCGTCAACGCTGGTAATGGTTTGCTTGGCTTCCACCACCGTCAGCGCCTTGGGCAGCGACTTCGGAATCTTTGGCGTTCGGATCGCGTTGAAGGCTTCGGTCGCAAGAATGTTTTCCCGTTCGAGAAAGCCGAAAAAATTCTTGAGCGAGGACAGCACCCGCGCCAGCGACCGCGAGCCGAGGCTCTCCTCCCGGCGCTGCGCCATGAAGGCGCGAATATCGGCGGCACGTAATTCTTTGAGGGATTGCAAGGTGATAGGGCCGCCCATATGGCCGGCCAAAAAACTCATGAACTGGCTGACGTCGCGGCCATAGGCTTCAAGGGTTTTGGGCGCGAGGCGCTTGACGGAGCCAAGCTCGCGCATCCAGGCGCCGATCTGGGCTTGGACAAAGGCGTCGGTTGCAAAAGCACTGTCGGTCATGGCCTGAACTTATCCCCGCTTCTCAAAACAGAGTGTAAAGTGTCCGCTCACGTCTCTCGTGATCCCGGCGCTCTAGCCGAATCGCTTGCCCTTCCTATCTAAGGGAAAACGAGAACGGAACGCGCACAAACATGTATGGGCCCGGCGACATCGTAGCGGTGATGGTGGGGGTGGCTGTCGAGGGCCCCTATTCCTATCGCGTGCCCGCCAATATGAGCGTAACGCGCGGTACGGTTGTTGCTGTTCCTCTCGGCCCCCGGCTCACGCTCGGCGTCGTCTGGGGCAAGCCAAAGGACGAAATCGGTCATAATCGACTGAGAAATATAGAGTTTTCATTCGATGTGCCCCCGCTCTCGGAAGAGCTCTTACGGCTCGTCGAATGGGTTGCGCGCTATACGCTGGCAGCGCCTGGCCAAGTTTTGCGCGGTGTTTTGCGCTCCCCCGAAGCGCTCGATGCGCCCAAACCCGTCATCGCCTATCGCCGCACCGGCATGGAGCCCGAAAAGCTGACGCCCGCGCGTCTGCGCGTGCTCGATACGCTCACCGACGACATGCCTTGGCCGAAGGCCGCATTGGTCGGCGCGAGCGGCGTTTCGACCTCTGTCCTCGATGGGCTCGAACGCGCCGGAGCCTTGGAAAAGCTGGAGATTCCAGCCCCACCCGTCGTCTTTCCGCCCGATCCCGACGCTGCGCCGTCTGCTCTCAATCCCGAGCAACAGGCCGCGCTCGATCGCATTCTCGCGCTCGACGCCGCCCGCTTTGGCGTTGCCCTCCTCGATGGCGTCACGGGCGGTGGCAAGACCGAGGTTTTCTTCGAAGCCGTGGCCGATACGCTGCGCATAGGCCGCCAGGCCTTGATTTTGTTACCGGAAATCGCCCTCACCAACACGTTCATCGATCGGTTTACCCGGCGCTTCGGCACCAAGCCCGCCGAATGGCATTCGGACATGACACCGGTGCAGCGTGCCAAGGTCTGGCGTGGCGTCCTCGATGGCACCGTCCGCGCTGTCGTCGGCGCCCGCTCCGCGCTCTTCCTGCCCTTCCGCGAGCTTGGCCTTCTCGTCCTCGATGAAGAACACGACGGTGCCTACAAGCAATCCGAAGGTTTTACCTATCACGCCCGCGACATGGCCATCGTCAGGGCTCAGTTTTCCGAGGCCCGTGTCGTCCTTTCGTCGGCTACCCCCTCGGTCGAGTCCCGCAACAATGCCAATACGGGCCGCTATGCCCATGTGCGCCTTGAAAGCCGTTTCGCCGAGGCGGCGATGCCGGACATCAATGCCATCGATATGCGCGTGGATGGCCCGGAGAAGGGCAGCTGGATTGCGCCATCCTTAGCGCGCGAAGTATTTGGCGCGCTTGACCGTGGCGAGCAGGCACTGCTCTTTCTCAACCGACGCGGCTACGCTCCGCTTACCCTCTGCAATGCCTGTGGCCATCAATATAAGTGCCCAGATTGCTCCGCCTGGATGGTCGAGCATCGCTTCCGCGGCGTCCTCATGTGCCACCATTGCGGCCACGAAACCCGCACGCCGAAACATTGCGGCGAATGCGGCGAGGTCGACAGCCTCGTGCCCGTCGGACCCGGCATCGAGCGCGTCGCCGAAGAAGCTGCCATTCGCTTTCCCGATGCCCGCCGCGTGCTCCTCTCGACCGATATGGGCAGCCATGCCCAGCTGCGCGAGCGCTTCGCCGAGGTCGAGCGCGGGGACTACGATCTCATCATCGGCACCCAGCTTGTCTCCAAGGGCCACCACTTCGAAAAACTCTCGGTGGTCGGCGTGCTCGATGCCGATCTCGGGCTGGCCCATGGCGACCCGCGTGCCGCCGAGCGAACCTTTCAGATCCTGACCCAGGTTGCGGGCCGGGCCGGCCGCGCCAGCCGGCATGGCAAGGCGTTTCTGCAGACCTATCACCCCGATCATCCAGTGATGAAAGCCATGGTTTCAGGGGATCGCGAAGCGTTTTACGCGCAGGAAATTCTCGCCCGCGAAGCGGGCGGCATGCCGCCTTTCGGGCGGTTGGCAGCACTGATTGTTTCAGCAAGCGACCACGATCAGGCAATGAATTTTGCCCGTTCGCTTCTATCATTTGCGCCAATGGCGGAGGGCGTGAAACTCTTCGGCCCCGCCGACGCGCCCGTCTCGATGATCCGGGGGCGCTATCGTGTCCGTCTACTTGCCCAATCAGGCCGCGATTTCGATCTATCGGGTTATGTCCGCTTTTGGCTTGCAAGCGCGGAAAAACCCAAGGGCGACCTCAAGATTCAGATCGACATCGATCCCATGAGTTTCATGTAATTCGCGCCGCCTCGGTTCCCCCTATAGAACCAGGTTAATAACCTAAAGATTTGAACAGCTTAACGTGCAGCTGATTCGATCTGAGCGACATTGTCGGCTTGCGCTGGCGGGCCAATTCCATGGTGGAGCTGGTGGCAGCGCCAAGGAGAATTCCATGCCGGCACGTTTCACCACACTCAATAACGCCATTCAGAAGGGCTTGAAGTCCATGGCCGCCAAGACCGCGGTCAGTCAGATCGAATATTGGGAAGACCAGCTCAAGGATGTCGACGTCACCGGCGTCAAGGGTATCCAGACCGATCTTCACGCGCTCAAGACCAAGCTGACGGCAGACGATATCGACGGCGATGCGGTCAAAAAGCTGCTCGCATCGCTGGCGGAAAAGACCAAGAACATCGCTGGTCGCGTCGAAAACGAAAAGGTTTCCGAGCAGTTGGCCGGCATCGCCGACGGGCTTGCCAAAGCCTCCTGATTGCCTTGCCATGCCCGCCTCATCGATCCGAGGCGGGCAGTCTTTTTCTTCTCTAAGTCTCGACTACGCTCTGCCGTACAAAGCTCCACGTTTTCGCCCCTTCGCCATCCCGACGGCACTGCGACATTTTCGCCGCCGGTGAATCACGTAACCCAGCCTTGCACGTGCCGCTTGGCTTGTGTTAGAGCGAGCCCGACTTGTAGAGGTGTGGCGGGTGCAGTCCGGCCAAAACCCTGTTCCCGGACACGTCCGAAGCGTAATAGGTCATCCCGGCTCGATACCCGAGGATGGCAACTCAAGAGGGTGAAGCGACATTGGCAGCGCAGAATTCACTGCTTTCCACCATTGCGCGGCCATATGCGTCGGCGCTGTTCGATCTTGCCCAGAGCGAGAACCAACTGGCATCGGTCGAAACTGGCCTATCTGATATCTCTCGCCTCATTGGCGAAAGCGACGATTTCTCGCGCTACCTGCGCTCTCCCGTGATCTCGGGCGACGTCAAGGCTTCCGCGCTCGACGCGATCCTTGCCAAGGCTCAGGTCAATCCGGTCGTCGGTAATTTCCTTCGTCTCGTTGCCAAGAACGGCCGTCTCTTCGCGCTGGATGCCATCATCGTTGCTTTCCGCGAACTGGCTGCTGCAGCCCGGGGCGAAACTACGGCCGAAGTAACGTCGGCTGTGCCGCTGACGAGCGATCAGGCCAATGCGCTGAGCGAAACGCTCAAGGCAAAGCTTGGCAAGACCGTCACGCTCAATCAATTCGTCGATCCCACCCTGATTGGTGGCCTTCAGGTGAAGGTCGGCAGCCAGATGATCGATTCATCAATCAAGACAAAGCTCGCCGCGATGAAAATCGCCATGAAAGAGGTCGGATAATGGACATCAAAGCCGCGGAAATTTCTGCGATCCTCAAGGACCAGATCAAGAATTTCGGCCAGGAAGCCCAGGTTTCGGAAGTCGGTCAGGTGCTCTCCGTCGGTGACGGTATTGCCCGCGTTTACGGCCTCGACAAGGTGCAGGCCGGTGAGCTCGTCGAGTTCCCCGGTGGCGTCAAGGGCATGGCCCTCAACCTTGAAAACGACAATGTCGGCGTCGTGATCTTCGGCAATGACCGCGCCATCAAGGAAGGCGACGTCGTCAAGCGTACGGGTTCGATCGTCGACACCCCGGTTGGTCCGGGCCTGCTCGGCCGCGTGGTCGACGGCCTCGGTAACCCGATCGACGGCAAGGGTCCGATCGAGCACACCGAGCGTCGCCGCGTCGACGTCAAGGCTCCCGGCATTCTGCCGCGCAAGTCGGTGCACGAGCCGATGTCGACCGGCCTCAAGGCCATTGACGCGCTGATCCCGATCGGCCGTGGCCAGCGCGAGCTCGTCATCGGCGACCGCCAGACCGGCAAGACCGCGATCATTCTCGACACCTTCCTCAATCAGAAGCCGGCGCACGATGCCAACGCTTCGGACACCGACAAGCTCTTTTGCATCTATGTCGCCGTTGGCCAGAAGCGTTCTACCGTTGCCCAGTTCGTGCGTCAGCTCGAAGAATCGGGCGCTCTGCGCTATTCGATCGTGATCGCTGCTACTGCGTCCGATCCGGCTCCGCTCCAGTACATCGCGCCCTTCACCGGCTGTGCGATCGGCGAATGGTTCCGCGACAACGGCAAGCATGCCGTGATCGCCTATGACGATTTGACCAAGCAGGCCGTTGCCTACCGTCAGATGTCGTTGCTGCTGCGCCGCCCGCCAGGCCGCGAAGCTTATCCGGGCGACGTTTTCTATCTCCACAGCCGTCTGCTCGAACGTGCTGCCAAGATGAACGAAGACCACGGTCTTGGTTCGCTGACCGCACTGCCAGTTATCGAAACCCAGGCAAACGACGTGTCGGCCTATATCCCGACCAACGTGATCTCGATCACCGACGGCCAGATTTTCCTTGAAACCAACCTCTTCTTCCAGGGCATTCGCCCGGCAGTGAACGTCGGTCTCTCGGTGTCGCGCGTTGGTGGTTCCGCCCAGATCAAGGCGATGAAGCAGGTTGCGGGCTCGCTCAAGGGCGAACTTTCGCAGTACCGCGAAATGGCTGCCTTTGCCCAGTTCGGTTCGGACCTCGACGCAGCGACCCAGCGCCTCCTCAACCGTGGCGCGCGTCTCACCGAGCTGCTCAAGCAGCCCCAGTTCTCCCCGCTCAAGACGGAAGAACAGGTTGCGGTGATTTTCGCGGGTGGCCAGGGCTATCTCGACACCGTTCCGGTCAACAAGGTCCAGGATTTCGAAAAGCACGTGCTTTCGAACCTCCGGTCCAAGCATGCCGATCTCTTGAAGACCATCGCCGCTGACAAGCAGCTGACCGACGATTCGCGGGCAAAGCTGAAGTCTGCTCTCGATGAGATCAAGAAGACCTACGCGGCCTGAGAACCCCTGAAGGAGACGACAGGCAATGCCGTCGCTAAAGGACCTTAAGAATCGGATCGACTCGGTCAAGTCGACCCAGAAGATCACCAAGGCCATGCAGATGGTCGCGGCTGCAAAACTCCGCCGTGCCCAGGAAGCGGCCGAAGCAGCACGTCCCTATGCCGAGCGCATGGGGCAGGTGCTCTCGAGCCTTGCTGCGGTCTATGATGGCCAGACCGACGCGCCCGTCCTCCTTGCCGGCAACGGCAAGGATCAGGTGCACCTTCTGGTCGTGGCGACCGGCGAACGTGGCCTGGCGGGTGGTTTCAATTCCTCCATCGCCCGTCTTGCTCGCGATCACGCCAACAAGCTTTTGGCAGAGGGCAAGACCGTCAAGTTCCTGACGGTTGGCCGCAAGGGTCATGATATCCTCAAGCGCCAGTTTGCCGACAAGATCGTCGAGACCGTCAGCTATCGCGAGGTCAAGAATATCGGCTTTGCGCAGGCCAGCGAAATCTCGCAGAAGGTGCAGGCCATGTTCGCCGCCGGCGAATTCGACGTGGCAACGCTCTTTTTTGCCAAGTTCAACTCGGTGATCAGCCAGGTGCCGACCGCCGTGCAGATCATCCCGGCAAAGATCGAACGCACCCAGGGCGAGGGCGAACTGGTCAACAATTCGGCCGTGATCTACGAATACGAGCCGAACGAAGAAGCCATCGTCGAAGACCTGCTGCCGCGCAATGTCAGCGTGCAGATCTTCCGCGCCATGCTTGAAAACAGTGCCTCGTTCTATGGTGCGCAGATGTCCGCAATGGACAATGCGACACGGAACGCAGGCGAAATGATCGGCAAGCTGCAGCTGAGCTATAATCGCCAGCGTCAGGCGCAGATCACCAAAGAACTCATCGAAATCATTTCGGGCGCGGAAGCGCTCTAACCCATCAGCGAGGACGAACAAATGGCAGAACAGAAGGCCGGTCGCGTTTCGCAGGTCATTGGCGCCGTCGTTGACGTGGTGTTCGACGATCACCTGCCCGCCATCCTGAACGCGCTTGAAACAACCAACAACGGCCAGCGCTTGGTTCTGGAAGTTGCCCAGCACCTCGGCGAAAACGCCGTGCGCGCCATCGCCATGGACACGACCGAAGGTCTGGTCCGCGGCGCTGAAGTGATCGATCTGGGCACCGCAATCCGCGTGCCGGTCGGTGAAGTGACCCTTGGCCGCATCATGAACGTCATCGGCGAGCCGATCGACGAAGCTGGTCCTATCGTTTCGGAAAACAGCCGCGAAATCCACCAGGACGCTCCGGCATTTGCCGAGCAGAATCCGGAAAGCCAGGTTCTCGTCACCGGCATCAAGGTCGTTGACCTGATCGCTCCTTACGCTCGTGGCGGCAAGATCGGCTTGATGGGCGGTGCCGGCGTCGGCAAGACCGTTCTGATCCAGGAACTGATCAACAACGTCGCAAAGGCCCACGGCGGTTATTCTGTGTTCGCAGGCGTGGGTGAACGCACCCGCGAAGGCAACGACCTCTACCACGAAATGATCGAGTCGGGCGTGAACAAGGATCCGCACGAGAACGGTGGCTCGGCCGCCGGTTCCAAGTGTGCGCTCGTCTTCGGCCAGATGAACGAACCGCCGGGCGCCCGCGCTCGCGTCGCTCTGACCGGTCTCACCGTTGCAGAAAACTTCCGTGACCAGGGCCAGGACGTGCTGTTCTTCGTGGACAACATCTTCCGCTTTACCCAGGCCGGCGCCGAAATGTCGGCTCTTCTCGGGCGTATTCCCTCTGCCGTGGGTTACCAGCCGACGCTCGCCACAGACATGGGCGCGATGCAGGAACGCATCACCACGACGAACAAGGGTTACATTACCTCGGTTCAGGCCGTGTACGTGCCCGCCGACGACTTGACCGACCCTGCACCGGCAACCTCGTTTGCTCACTTCGACGCCGTGACCGTTCTCAACCGTGCGATCTCGGAAAAGGGTATCTACCCGGCCGTTGACCCGCTGGCTTCGAACTCGCGTATTCTCGACGCCAACGTTGTCGGCAAGGACCACTACGAAGTGGCCCGCGATGTCCAGGCGATCCTGCAGAAGTACAAGGCGCTGCAGGAC
>CAJYKO010000327.1 GCA_913775215.1 uncultured Devosia sp.
CTCTCCGTGTCCGGCTCGGGCCGCGTGCCGCTTTCGGGCAATGGGCTTGCTGTGTCACTGACCGGTTCGGCGCCGCTGGCGCTCGCCAATCGCTTCGTCGCGGATCGCGGCGGGCAGCTTTCGGGCACGGCCAATTTCAACGCCGACGTCTCGGGCAGCATTTCTGCGCCACAGTTTGGTGGCTCGGTTTCGGTCTCGGGCGCAGGCTATATCGATCCAGAACTCAACCTGCGTTTGACTGATATTACGGGCCGAGCAAGCCTTGCCGGCACCCAGGCGAGAATCGAAAATCTATCGGCTAACCTTTCGACGGGCGGGTCGGTTTCGGCCTCTGGCACCGTAGGCATTTCGGGTCAGTTCCCGGCCGATCTCGGCGTCTCGATCAACTCGGCGCGCTATTCGGATGGCGAGATTTTCCTCGCAACGGTTTCGGGCGGGTTGCGGCTGACCGGCAATCTACTCGGCACGCCGCTGCTTGCCGGAGACGTTACCATCGAAAACGCCAATATTACCGTGCCGGAAGGGTTTGGTGGCGGCACGCCACTGATCGATGTGCGCCATATCAATACCCCGCCCGCGGTCAGCCAGACGCTGCAGCGTGCAAAGATCGATGCCGGCGGTGCGCCGGTGCCGCAGACGCGCTCGGCTGGACTCCTGCTCGACGTCAACGTCAATGCGCCGAACCAGATTTTCATTCGTGGCCGTGGGCTCGATGCCGAAGTCGGCGGGTCGGTGCGGCTTGCCGGGCCGCTCAATGATATCCAGCCGGTCGGTGCCTTCTCGCTCGAGCGCGGTCGTCTATCCGTCCTCGGCCAGCGGCTCGATTTTGAAACGGGCACTGTGACCCTGGTCGGCGATCTCGATCCGCAGCTCAATTTCGTGGCGCGGACAGAGGGCGACAATATCACCGTCTTCGTAACCATTTCGGGTCGTGCCTCAGCGCCGGATGTGAGCTTCAGCTCCAATCCAAGCCTGCCGCAGGACGAAGTCCTTAGCCGCCTGATCTTCAAGCGCTCGATGGGCGAGCTGTCGCCTATCCAGTTGGCCCAGCTTGCCGGCGCGGCGGCGGAGCTCGTTGGCGGTGGGGGTGGCGGCGGCCTTGTCGATGGTCTTCGTGGTGCGGCTGGTCTTGCCGATCTCGACGTCGTCACCGATGCGCAGGGCAATGTCGGCGTTCAGGCCGGCACATATCTGCAGGACAATGTCTACCTTGGCGTGACGGCAGGGGCGAATGGGCAGTCCAAGGTATCGATCAATCTCGACGTGACCGATGAGCTCGTCGTGCGCGGCGCTGCCGGGCAGGATGGCAATTCGAGCGTCGGCGTCTATTATGAGCAGGACTACTGATGAGCTATTGGGACGAGCGCTACAGCACGTCCGACTATCTCTTCGGCGAGCAACCCAACGCCTTTCTCGCGCGGCAGGCACCGCTTCTGCCGAGGTCGGGCGAGGCATTGGCCATTGCCGATGGGGAAGGGCGCAATGGTGTGTGGCTGGCTGAGCAGGGGCTGGATGTCATATCCTTCGATGCCTCTGCCGTCGGGATCGAGAAGGCCAGGCGCCTGGCAGAAAAACGCGGTGTGTCACTCGATCCGCAACTGATCGATATCGCGCTTTATGATTGGCCGGCTGAGCGCTTCGATGTCGTCGCCGGCATCTTCTTCCAGTTTGCGGTCCCTGATCTGCGCGATGCGATCTTTGCGGGCATCCAAAGAACACTCAAGCGCGGCGGTCTGCTGATCCTTGAAGGCTATGGCCCGCGCCAACTCGAATACAAAACCGGCGGGCCGAGCATGATCGAGAACCTCTATACCGAGGCTTTGCTGGCCGAGAAGTTTTCAGGGCTGGAGATTTTGCATTTGCAAGACCACGATGTGGAACTTGCCGAGGGCGCGCGGCATGTCGGCAAGTCGCATCTCGTCGATCTCGTGGCGCGCAAGCCGTAACAGGCGGCCCCCAATTCCATCCGGCCGTCATTGCCCGGCTTGTCCGGGCAATCCAGTTTGTTGATGGTTGGAGCACCCCGAGGAGCTGGGTGGTTACGAATGCTGAGGCTTATGGCGTAAGCCTTGCTCCTATCGACCGTCGCCGCCGGTCTTTTCCGCCTTTGCCTCATCCCACCACCAGATACTCGGGAAGCCGCTGGAAAATTCGGGCAGGTTTTCAGGACGGCTAAAGCGGTCCCAGCGGGCAGTGCGGGAATAGCGCAGCGCATAGCCGGGGATGACGTAATCATGCGCGAGGAGGACGCGGTCGAGCGCCTCGATCACGGCCAACTGCGTATCGCGGTCTGGCGCGGCGACGAGCTTGTCGATCAATGTGTCGATGCCCTTGTCGGCGATCCCCGCATAGTTGCGCGAGCCTTCTTCATTGGCGCTCCCTGACCCAAAGAAATCGCGCTGCTCGTTGCCTGGCGAGAAGGACTGGGTCCAGCCGGAATAGATCATGTCGTAATCGAAGCTGCGCAGCCGGTTGATATATTGCGGCGTGTCGACCATTCGGACGGAGACGGCGATGCCGATCTGGCCGAGATTGCGCTGCAGGTTGGCGGCAATGGCTTCGAGCGTTGGCTGGTGCATCAGGATTTCGAAGGAAAGCTGCTGCCCATTGGCATCGACAAGCTGAGTGCCGTTGAGCGTGTAGCCCGCTTCGGTCAAGAGGCCGAGCGCCTTGCGCAGGTTTTCGCGCAGCTTGGTCGGATCGCCATTGACCGGATTGGTATAGGCTTCGGTGAAGACAGCCGGGGGAACTTCGCCCTTGACGCTTTCGAGCACGGCCAGCGCTTCGCCCTGCGGCAGGCCCTTGGCAGCAAAGGGAAGGCCGAAGAAGTAGCTGTCGATGCGGGCATACTGATTATAGAAAACCGTGTTGTTCAGCTCTTCAAAATCGAAGGCGAGATTGATGGCTTCGCGGACCCGCTGGTCCTGGAATTTCTCGCGGCGCAGATTGGGTATGAAGGCGGTCATGTCTCCGCGGCCATTATAGTCCTGCGGGAATTCTTCCTTGACGACGCGGCCATCGGCGACGGCCGGGAAATCGAAACCCGTTGCCCAGCGGCGGGCGGTATATTCGCTCCAATAGTCGAACTGGTCGCCCTTGAAGGCTTCGAACCAAACGGATTCATCGAGGAAATATTCGTAATCGATGACGTCGAAGTTATTGGTGCCGATTTGGGTCGGGTGGTCCTTGGCCCAATAGTCCTCATCGCGCTTGTAAGAGATCGAGCGGCCGGCATCGAAGCTTGCCATCTCGTAGGGGCCCGAGCCCATAGGCGGCTCGAGGGTCGAGGCGGCTATATCCCGCTTCTTCCCATTGGCATCGGCGCCCTCCCACCAATGCTGCGGCAGCACCATAAGCTGGCCCAGAATATGGGGAAGTTCCTTATTGCCGGTCATGTCGAAGGTGAAAGTCACCTCGCCTGGGGCTGTCACCTCTGCCTTGCTGATATTGGCATAGTACTGCGTGTACATCGGGCTCAATTTCTTGAGCGTGTCGAAGGACCAGACCACATCCTCAGCCGTCACCGGTTCGCCATCGTGCCATTTAGCCTTGGGGTCCATACGGAATGTGACCGAGCCAAAATCATCTGCGACCTTCATGGCTTCGGCGAGTAGGCCATAGGATGTGTTCACCTCATCGAGCGACGGGGTCAGCAGGGTCTCGTAAACGAGGCCGAGACCCGAGGCGACCTGGCCCTTGGGCAGGATTGGGTTAAACGTATCGAACCCGCCACGGGTGCCGAGCCGAGCCGTGCCGGTCTTGGGCGCGTCGGCATTGACGTAATCGAAATGAGCAAATCCCTCTGGATATTTCGGAGCTTCGGTCAGGCTATCAGCATGCACCCAGACGCCGGTGGGCGTTTGCGCAAGTGCAGGCATCGCCAAGCCGAGCGTGAGCAGGCCGGAGGCAAGGAGGGTCGAAAGCTTCATGTGGCGCTCCGCTATGGGGTTGGAGTGTTGTTTTGGGTTTTGTCCGCAGGCGGGGGCGCGCAGACGGGTTCGATATCAAAGGCGGCAGCCATCAACTGGCGCGTATAGGGGTCGCGCGGCCGCGCGAAAATGGCGGCGGCGGGACCTGTCTCCACCACCTTGCCATGGCGCATGACGACGATCGAGTGGGCGAGGGCTTTGACGACGCGCAGGTCATGGCTGATGAAGAGATAGGTCAGATTGCGCTTTTGCTGCACGGCGCGAAGAAGGTCGATGACCTGGGCCTGGATCGAGATGTCGAGCGCAGAGGTCGGTTCGTCGAGGACGAGGAAATCCGGCTCGATAACCAGGGCTCGGGCAATGGCGATGCGCTGGCGCTGGCCGCCGGAGAATTCATGGGGGTAGCGGTCGGCGGAGGCTGGATCAAGGCCGACCTCCCGAAGGGCCGCTTCGACTTTTTCGCCACGCTCTAGTGCCGTCAGCTTTGGCATGTGAACGCGAAGCCCTTCGCCGATGATTTCGCCCACCGACATGCGCGGGCTGAGTGAGCCGAATGGGTCCTGAAAGACGATCTGCATGTGTCGCCGCAGCGGCCGAAGCCCACGCGAAGACTTTTCGCTGACGCTGTCGCCGAGCACGACGATTTTGCCATGCGATGGAATAAGTCGGAGGATCGCATAGCCAAGGGAAGACTTGCCGGAGCCGCTTTCCCCGACGACCCCAAGCGTTTCGCCACGACGGATGGTGATGTCGACTCCGTCCACGGCGCGGATATGTCCGACCGTACGGCGCAACAGGCCGCGTCTGACGGGAAACCAGACCTTCAAATCCTTGGTCTCGACCAGCGTCGGCGCATTGGCATTAGGAAGATTGGGCACGCCCTTGGGCGCGGCGGCGAGCAGCTTTTGGGTATAGGCGTGCTGCGGTCGTGCAAAGATTTCGGCAGTTGGTCCGCTTTCGACGATCTCTCCCCCCGTCATCACCGCAACACGATCGGCGATCCGGCGCACGATGGTGAGGTCGTGGGTGATGAACAGCATGGCCATGCCGTGCCGCTGTTGCAGCGATTTCAACAGCGCGAGGATCTGCGCCTGTACGGTCACGTCGAGCGCCGTTGTCGGCTCATCTGCAATCAGCAATTTCGGGTTGTTCGCCAGCGCTATGGCGATCATCACGCGTTGCCGCTGTCCGCCGGAGAGTTGGTGTGGATAATCTTCGATCCGGCTTTCGGGGTCGCAAATGCCCACTTCGCGTAACAGCTCGAGCGTCCGCTGCCGCGCCGCGGTCTTGCGCATGCCTTGATGAATCGCCAGCACCTCGGCGATCTGCTTGCCGACCGTATGGACCGGATTGAGCGAACTCATCGGCTCCTGGAAAATCATCCCCACCTGATTTCCACGCACGCCGCGCACAGCTTGCTCGGATGCGGTCATAAGATCCTGTCCATCGAGCAGCACCGTGCCCTCAAGCTGGGCCGAAGCCGGCAGGAGTTTGAGGACCGACAGCGCCGTCGCCGATTTGCCCGACCCGCTCTCTCCCACCAATGCCAGCGTCTCGCCCGGCGCGATATCGAAACTGACGCCCTTTGCCGCCGCAAAGGCACCGAAGCCTATGGTAAGATCGCGGACGGAGAGCAGGGGGGCGGTCATGCGCGGAGCCACAAGACGAGAGTTTCTATATTTTCGGATGTCGGCCGAACGACAATAGGCTTATCGAAGCTTTCTAGCCCTTGGTGCTGATCGAAATCCGCATCGGAACTCAATAGATGCGAGCATCTAGCCAAAGTTGCGGTGGCCAGATGGATAGTATCTGGCAGTTTCATTTTGGCCGCTGCTCTGATTTCGGCTGCGCGTATCAGCGTCTCTTGTCCGATCGGCCGCACCTGTAGCCACGGCGTCGTGCGGGACAAGAGATTAAGGTAGTACTGGCGAAGTTGGTCATCCTGATTACGAAGCGGATGAACCAGCACCTCCGCCAATGTCGGCTGGCTGCTGATAAACCTTGCCTGTTCGCCTATTTTGATAATTCCAAACATGCCGATCAAGGCCTGCGCAACCTTATCGTACGGGCTGCTCTCGAAGGCGCGAATGAATTTATTGGTGTCGACATAGACGCGAGTGAATAGCACTAGTCGTCCCACTCATCCCGCAACTCGCGAATGCGACGCACCGCTTCTTCCTCCGTGACGCTTTCGCCCCGCGCTGCGACGTGACGCTGGATTTCGCGCATCATCGCGACGGCTTCCTCCGTCGTCATCGGAGGAGCGATCGTTGCGTCGTCATCATCGTCCTCGACGGTAACTTCAATGGTGACCTCTGCGGCGTCAGGAAGGAGCTCCCGCAGATCCTCGGGCAGGTTCTCGACGGGATACTGCTCGCGCACGATCTTGTTCATCGCAGGTCTCCTTCGATGCCCATCATACCACACATCACGAGAACGTCTTTCTCGGATCAAACGCGTCGCGGACGGCTTCGCCGATGAAGACGAGGAGGGTCATCATGATGGCGATGGTGAAAAAGCCGGTGAGGCCGAGCCAGGGAGCCTGGAGGTTGCGTTTGCCCTGCGCGAGCAGTTCGCCAAGAGAGGGTGAACCGAGCGGGAGGCCGAAGCCGAGGAAATCGAGCGAGGTCAGGGTCGTTACTGAGCCAGAAAGAATGAAGGGCATAAAGGTCAGCGTCGCGACCATGGCATTGGGCAGAAGGTGCCGCCACATGATGGTGAGGTTCGAGACGCCCAAGGCCCGCGCCGCGTTGACATATTCAAAGTTTCGCGCGCGCAAGAATTCCGCGCGGACGATGCCGACCAAGGTGACCCAGGAAAAGAGCAGAAGAATGCCGAGCAGCACCCAGAAGCTCGGGGCAATGACGCTCGAAATGATCAGCAGCAGGTAGAGCGCCGGGATCGAGGTCCAGATTTCGATGAGGCGTTGCGAAATCAGATCGATCCAACCGCCAAAATAGCCCTGCACGGCACCGGCAAAGACGCCGACCACCGAGGAGACGACAGTCAGGATCAGGCCAAAAAGGATGGAGATGCGGAAGCCATAGATCAGGCGGGCGAGCACGTCGCGGCCGCGATCGTCGGTGCCGAGCCAGTGATAATTGCCGAGGTGACAATTCGGGTCGGCCGTGCCTCCGGGATAGTGCGAGCAGAACTGGTCCCAGCTCAGCATCCAGCTTGGCGGATTGGTGCCGGAGGAGGGGAGATAGCCGTCAACGGTGTCGTGGCTGAAGCGCACCGGGGGCCAGACCGACCAGCCATTGACCGCGATCTCGTCGGCGATAAAAGGTTGGCGATAATCGGTTGTGGCCAGGAAGCCGCCGAACTTGGATTCGGGATAGGTAACGAAGGCCGGAGCCAGCAGTTCACCCTTGTATGAGACGATGATCGGCCGGTCATTGGTGATGAATTCGGCGCCCAGCGTCAGCACGAAAAGCATGAGGAACAGCCAGAACGACCACCAGCCACGGCGGTTCTTCCTGAAATTGGCCAAGCGGCGCTGATTGAGCGGGGAAAGGGTCATAACGCTCACGTGTCGCGGCTTTCGAAGTCGAGGCGCGGATCGACCCACATATAGGCCAGGTCGGAGATGAGCCCGATGACGAGGCCGAGCAGCGAAAAGATATAGAGCGTCGCGAACACCACGGGATAGTCGCGCGTGGCGATGGCTTCAAATCCGAGCAATCCCAGGCCATCGAGCGAGAAGATGGTTTCGATCAGCAGCGAGCCGCCGAAGAAAGCGCCGATAAAAGCGCCGGGAAAGCTCGCGATGATCAGCATCATCGCGTTGCGGAAGACGTGGCCATAAAGCACCTGATGTTCGGTGAGCCCCTTGGCGCGGGCGGTGACCACATATTGCTTGGAGATTTCGTCGATGAAGGAATTCTTCGTGAGCAGGGTCGCCGTGGCGAAGGCGCCGAGGCCCATGGAGATGATGGGCAGGACCAGATGCCAAAAATAGTCGAGGATCTGGCGCCAGATCGGGAAGCTCGAAAATCCGGGTGATGTAAGCCCCCGCAGGGGAAAGATCTGCCAGAAGCTGCCGCCGGCGAGCAGGACCACTAGCGCGATAGCCACGAGAAAGCCTGGGACCGCATAGCCGATGATAACCACAGTCGAGGTCCAGACGTCGAAACGCGAGCCATCGCGCCTTGCCTTGGCGATCCCCAGGGGAATCGAAATGCCATAAGCGATCAGCGTCATCCACAGCCCGAGCGAAATTGAGACCGGCATTTTTTCGCGCACGAGATCGATGACGGAGATGTCGCGATAATAGCTCTGGCCGAAATCGAAGCGCAGATAATTCCAGAGCATGGCGCCGAAGCGTTCGAGCGGCGGCTTGTCGAAGCCGAACTGCTTTTCGATTCGGGCGACGAGTTCGGGCGGGAGGCCTTGGCGGCCGCGATATTGCCCGCCCGTCTGGTTGTTCTGGCTTGGCTGGGACTGGACTTCCTCGCCGCCGCCACTGACGCGCTCCGAAAGGGAAACGTTCTGGCCAGACAGATTGGCGAGTGCCTGTTCGACGGGGCCGCCGGGGGCGAATTGGGTGATGACGAAAGACACGGCCATGATGCCGAAAATCGTGGGAATCATCAGCAGAAGTCGGCGGATGATATAGGCGCCCATCGCGGCTCCAGCTCGTTTCCTCGATAATCCTTCTTTCGCCGGCAAATCACCTGCGTTTACGGGACCTTGGACGCAGTGCATCACCTGTTGCCGCATTTGGCAACATCACAAGCGCGTTGAGCCGTTCATCTCTTCAATGTTTTCATTGCCTTGGGGCAGGGGTGCGGGCCACATTCGGACCTAGCAAGGGAGATTTCAATGGACTTTATGACCATTGCGCAGGTGCGGGACGAGAGCGTCGCCCGGGTAATCCTCGTTGCATTGCGGGCGCATGGCTTTCATCCGCTCGACCACGCCGACGGGGCGCTGCCGGGGGTGCCGAACCTCTTCGGACCGGATGGCCTCGGGATAAACGTGCCGGAAAGCGAGGTTTCCGATGCAACGGTTCTGGTGGAACAGTTGTTGAAGGATATGGGCCAGACCGGCTCCTAAAAGCGCCATAAACACAAGCATGGTGTTCTA
>CAJYKO010000328.1 GCA_913775215.1 uncultured Devosia sp.
TTCGCTAGAAAAACCGTCATGACGACGGAGCTGATTTCAAGGGCAAAGAATCGTCATTTCGTTTCTTGGCGGGCGATTTCAGCGGCCTATTTCTGGAGTGTTCAAACGAAAGGAACACTTCAAATGATCAAGAACACTCTCCTAGCCCTGACTGCCGCAGCTCTGGTAGCCGGTGCTGCTGCCCCGAGCTTTGCTGCCACCAGCCTTGACGACAACAACAATGACAAGAGCTATCTGACCGACGAAGTCGCCAACGACTACACGCTCGCTCGCCTCCATGAAAAAGGCATCAAGGCAACGTCAGTCGAAGACTGGAATGGTCTCGTGCGCGCCTTCGTCGTCAAGGAAGACGGCACCCAGGCAATGCAGCTCTTCGACGCGGACACGCTGGCGCCAGTCGGTATCTAAGCGCCCTGACGCTCCTGGCGCTGCCGGTCTCCGGCGGCGCCCGAAGCCGGGGCCTTAGTCGGCAATGGCGCCGTTGCTCCGGTCGAAATTTTCCCGTGCCGCTTCCATGGCGGCGCGATTGCGCAAGACGAACGTCTGGAACAAATCCACCAACTGCAAAAGGTCTTGCCCAAGGTCGGTCAGCGCATAGTCGACGCGCGGGGGAATGGTGGCGAAGGCCGTGCGGGAAATAAAGCCATCGCGCTCGAGTTCGCGAAGCGTGGACGACAGCGTTTTTTGCGAAATGCCGCTGACGGCACGACGGATTTCATTGAAGCGCCTGGTGCCGGCGCGCAGTTCCGAAACGACCACCAAGGTCCACTTTCCCGCTCGCAGCTCCAGAAGCGCCCTGTCTTCGGACGAAAGAGAAAGCGGTACGGACATGGGAGGGCTCCGGGGCCAGTCGATCTTGGGCCGGAGTGGTCTTCACGGCGGCGTATTGCCGAGATGGGAAGTTTTTTGAAAAGCAAAAGGGGCATGCGTGGCGAACTCGGCGTTCGCGGGCACGAAACGATCAGCGCCTGAAGAAGGTGAAATAGAAGCTAATCATGCGGCCTTCGCGACGCGCCTTTTGCTCGTAGCGCGTCGGCTGCCAGCCTGGATAAGGCGTGTGCCAGCTGCCGGGCGCCTTCGGCTCAAAAGTGAAGAGCGGCTCTCGGACAATGTGGGCGAGGGTCCAATCAGCGTAATCTTCGATGTCACTGGCGAAATGAAAAGTGCCACCGGGTCGGATGACGCGGGCGAGTTCCTTGAGCGTCACCGGCGAAACGAAACGGCGCTTGTGATGGCGCGATTTCGGCCATGGATCGGGATAGAGCAGATAGACCGCGTCAACGCTGGCGTCGGGCAATGTCACGAGGAGCTTTAGCGCGTCATCGGTAAAGAGGCGGACGTTTTCGATGTCATTGGCGATGATAGCCTGGACCATCTTGCCGATGCCGCCGGTAAAGACCTCGCAGCCAATGAAACCGGTTTCTGGCTCCTCGGTCGCCTTACGCGCCAGATGTTCGCCGCCGCCATAGCCGATCTCTATGACGATGCGCTTGGCTTGCGGGAACAGTGTCTTAGGATCGAGCTGTCCGGCCAGCGTGATTTCGAGCTCGGGCAGGGCTTGATCCACCTGAGCCTTCTGCCCGCCATGCAACTTCTTTCCGGAGCGGCGGCCGAAAAAGGCGCGCTGTTCGCCATCGCGGGTTTTGGGAAGCTGGTGGTCAGTCATGGCAGAACAATTTCAAAAAAACGAAGGCCTCTCCCCGCATCGTGGAAAAGAGGCCTTTCGTCAATGCAAACGTGGGATCAGGCCACCGCAGCCTTGAGCGCTTTTACGAGATCCGTCTTTTCCCATGAGAAGCTGCCGTCGCGGCCGGGCTTGCGACCAAAATGGCCATAGGCGGAGGTCTTGGCATAGATGGGCTTGTTGAGATCGAGATGGGTGCGGATGCCGCGCGGGGTCAGGTCCATCACCTCGGCCAGTGCCTTTTCGAGTTTGGCTTCGTCGACCTTGCCGGTGCCGTGAAGGTCGACATAGATCGACAGCGGCTTGGCAACGCCGATGGCATAGCTCAGCTGGATCGTGGCGCGTTCGGCGAGGCCGGCCGCGACGACGTTTTTCGCAAGATATCGGGCAGCATAGGCAGCCGAGCGATCGACCTTGGTCGGGTCCTTGCCCGAGAAAGCGCCACCGCCATGGGGCGCTGCGCCACCATAGGTATCGACGATGATCTTTCGACCCGTGAGGCCAGCATCGCCATCGGGGCCGCCGACGACGAATTTGCCGGTCGGGTTGACGTGCCAGACCGTCTCGTCGCTGATCCAGCCTTCGGGCAGAGCAGCGCGGATGATGGGTTCGACGATTTTGCGGACATCGGCCGAGGTCAGGGATTCGTCGAGGTGCTGGGTCGAGAGTACGATTTGGGTGACGCCGACCGGGTGGCCGTTTTCGTATCGAACGGTGACCTGGCTCTTGGCATCGGGCCCGAGCTTGCCGGCAGGGCCTTCATTGGCTTTACGCGCAATGGTCAGATCCTCGAGGATCTTGTGCGCATAGTAGATCGGCGCAGGCAGGAGTTCGGGGGTTTCGCGGCTGGCATAGCCGAACATGATGCCTTGGTCGCCAGCACCGACATCCTTATTGCCCGATTCATCGACGCCCTGGGCGATGTCGGCCGACTGCCCATGGAGCAGGACTTCGATCTTGGCCGTCTTCCAATGGAAGCCGGATTGTTCGTAGCCGATGGCGCGGATCGCCTTGCGAGCGGCGGACTTGAATTTTGACGGATTAACGAGCGGTGCGCCGGACTTGTCGACGAGGACATTGCCCGCCTTGTCCTTCTTGAGAAGGGTTTCGGGCACGCGCACTTCGCCGGCGATAACGAGGCGATTGGTGGTCGCGAGGGTTTCGCAGGCGATGCGGACCTTTGCCGGGTCCATGCCGACTTTCTTGGCTTCGCGGAAAACGAGGTCGACGATCTCGTCGGAGATGCGGTCGCAGACCTTGTCGGGATGGCCTTCGGAAACCGACTCGGAGGTGAACTGATAGGACGATCGTGCCACGCGGCGGCTCCAGAATGCAGAAAAAGGCCCAAAATGGCCCAAACTAGGCGTTTTGTGACATTCACATCCCTTGGGGTCAAGCGCCATATAAAGAAATCTTGATATGACCGATCGGCAAGGTTGAGCAATTCTTGCTTATCGCCTGTGCCTTTCCATCGCCGTCTTGCTGTGCCAAGGAATGACCAAGACGAAGAGTGGGAAAAACCATGGCTATTCGAGTGCATCGCGGCGACCTGCCGAACCTGAATAATTACGGCCGCGAAGTCGCTATCGACACCGAAACCATGGGCCTCAATCCGCATCGCGACCGTCTGTGCCTCGTGCAGTTGTCGCCGGGCGATGGCAGTGCCGACATTATTCAACTGCCCAAGGATCCGGCCGAGGCGCCGAACCTTGTCAAACTGCTGACCGATCCAGGCGTCACCAAGATCTTTCATTATGCGCGGTTCGATGTTGCGGTGTTGCAGCAGCGCTTTGGCGTCGTGACTGGGCCGATTTATTGCACGAAGATCGCCTCCCGACTCGTGCGCACCTATACCGATCGACATGGGCTCAAGGAATTGGCGCGCGAACTGCTCAATGTTGACCTTTCCAAGCAGCAGCAGAGCTCGGACTGGGGCAATGAGAAGCTCACCGACGCCCAGCTCGATTATGCAGCATCGGACGTTCTTTATCTCCATGATCTCAAGCGCCATCTCGATCGCATGCTGAAGCGTGAGAATCGCATGGACATGGCGCAATCCTGCTTCGATTTCGTCAAGACGCGGTGCGCGCTCGACCTGCTCGGGTGGCAGGAAACTGACATTTTCGCGCATAGCTGAGGGCAAGGCTTTGGCCATGGCGGAAGGGACCGGACGGTCTCAGCATTATCGACGACTGATGCGCCGCAACCGCGTGGTCGGGCTGATGCGCTTTGCCGTACCGGCGGCGGGTCTGGTGATCCTTGCCGTGCTCTTGATCCAGATTACGCTTTCAAGCTTTGGCGCCCGCTATGGGATTGGCACCATCACCGTCGACCAGGACCGGGTGCGGGTCGAGGCGCCCGAATATGCCGGAACCATGTCCGACGGCTCGACCTATCGTGTCTGGGCCGAAAATGCGGAAGCCAGAATCGAAAATACCGACCTGATCGCACTGACCAATGCGCGGGTGGAAGTGAACCGCAAGGATGGGCTGAGGCGCGAAGCATCGACCGAAGGCGGGGTGCTCGATACCATCCACCAGCAGGTGGTGATCGAAGGCGCGACCGATATTGCCGATTCGACCGGAACTTCGGGCCGGCTGGTTGATTCGCTGTTTGACTGGCTGAGCCAGACGCTGACCACGCGCGGGGCGGTCTCGATCGATTATGCCGATGGTGCCACGGTGCGCGCCAAGGGCATGGTTCACGATGCCGAACTTGGGCGCTGGACTTTTACCAATGCCACCGTCACCTTGCCCTCAACGCCCGGGGAAAATCAGTAATGCGCCTTCAACACTTTGGTCTTGCTGCCGTTCTGGCGCTGATGCTGGCGCCTGCTGCGTGGGCGCAGACACCGGTCGAAATTTCGGCTGACACCTTTACCGTTGAAGAATCATCGCAGCAGGCGGTGTTTACCGGCAATGTGGTGGTCAAGCATCCGACAGCCAATGTCTGGGCCGATAAGGTCGTCGCCAGTTACGGCGAAGGCGGCACAAGCGACATCAAGACGTTTGAGGCCACCGGCAATGTGCGCATCGAAACCGACGATCAGGACGCGACGGGCGACCGCGCGGTGTTCACGCCGAGCGATCAATTGATGCGGCTGACGGGCAATGTGAAGGTCACCAATTCCGGCGGGACCGTCAATGCCGAGGAGCTGGTGGTCAACCTTGAAACCAATGTCTCGACCTTCACCGCCAAGCAGGGTGGCCGGGTGACCGGGGTATTCACCTCGCAATGAGCCAGACGCGTCTCGATCAATCCGGTTGGCTGGTTGCGCAGGGCCTTGCCAAGAGCTTTGGCAAGCGGGCCGTGGTGCGCGACGTATCGCTCGCCGTGCGGCGGGGCGAGGCCGTCGGGCTTTTGGGGCCGAACGGAGCGGGCAAGACCACTGTTTTCACCATGATCATGGGCCTTGTGCGGCCCGATGCGGGGAAAATCCAGCTCGACGGCAATGACATTACCCATCTGCCGCTGTTTCAACGCGGGCAATTGGGGATCGGCTATCTGCCGCAGGAGCCATCGATCTTTCGGGGCATGACGGTCGAGGGCAATATTCTTGCGATCCTCGAAAACACTGTGCGCGACCGGTCTGAGCGGAAGCAGCGGCTCAAACAGTTGCTGGACGAGTTTTCGATTTCTCATCTCGCAAAATCCAATGCGCTCTCGCTCTCGGGTGGCGAGCGTCGGCGAGTAGAGATTGCGCGGGCGCTGGCGGCAGAACCCATCTTCATGTTGCTCGACGAGCCTTTTGCCGGCGTTGATCCCATCGCCGTGGCGGAAGTGAAGGGTCTTGTGCGGCAGTTGACGCAACGCGGCATCGGTGTGCTGATCACCGACCACGCCGTGCGTGAAACGCTGGGGCTGGTTGATCGGGCCTATGTGATCCATGGCGGTTCGGTGATGATCCAAGGCAAGCCCGAAACGATTTCCGCCGACCCCGATGCCCGCCGCGTCTATCTCGGCGAAAATTTCCAGTTTTAGTACACATCTGAACTGGCACGGAACTTGCCCTCAAAAACGAATTGCGTCATGGTGCGCCTCGGGAAGCCGCCCGAAAGGGCATGAGTGTTGCGCCAAGAGGTTGACTAGATGGCACTTTCGCCGCGGCTGGAGTTTCGCCAGGCGCAAAGCCTGACGCTGACGCCGCAGTTGATGCAGTCCATCAAACTGCTGCAGCTGAGCCACCTCGAACTCAATGATTTCGTCGATCTCGAACTTCTGCGCAATCCGCTGCTCGAACGTGAGGACGGTTCGGAAGGTGCCGACGCCGAGCCGGTCGAAGTGCCCGATCGGCAGACCGAACTCAGCGCCTATGAGGACACGGTCGCGCAGGGTGAGCGGACCAAGGACGCGGCCGAAATCGCCGAAGGCTATGACACGGCGGTCGAGAACGTTTTTCCCGATGCCGCCCCGCACGATATCGGCGTCACCAATGGCCCGGATCGTGGTGGCAGTTTTGAAGGCGGCGAGGCGCCTGATCTTGATCAGTTCGTGGCGTCAAAACCCCGGCTTAGCGATCATCTCGAAGCCCAGGCGCAAATGTTGCTGCGGACCCCGGCCGACCGGTTGATCGGCCAGCATTTGATCGATGGGCTCAATGAAGCGGGCTATCTGACCGTCGAACTGGATGCGGTTGCCGAACTTTTGGGTGCCGAACTCGGTGATGTCGAAGCGGTACTGGGGGCACTGCAGACCTGCGACCCCATCGGAATTTTTGCTCGATCTGTATCCGAGTGCATGGCGCTGCAATTGCGCGAGCGCGATCGGCTCGACCCGATGATGCAGCGATTGCTCGATAATCTCGATCTCGTGGCCGAGCATAATCTCTCCGCGCTCATGAAAATCGTGGGCTGCGATCGCGAAGACCTGGCGGATATGCTTGGCGAGTTGCGCTTACTCGATCCGCGGCCAGGCTTGGCCTTTGACAGCGCGCCGATTGAATCCGTCGTCCCTGATGTTTTCGTGCGGTCGGGGCCTGACGGTGGCTGGCAGATCGAGCTTAATACCGAAACCCTGCCTCGCGTGCTGGTCAACCGCGTCTATTATGCCGAAGTGACCAAGAGAACGCGCGACACGGCGGAAAAGAGCTTTCTGTCCGATTGCCTTGCGACGGCGAACTGGCTGACCAAGAGCCTTGATCAGCGCGCGCAGACGATCACCAAGGTGGCGGCCGAAATCGTCAAGCAGCAGGACGGTTTCCTGACCCACGGCGTGGCGCATCTCAAGCCCATGACGCTGAAAATGGTTGCTGAAGAAATTGATATGCATGAGTCGACCGTCAGCCGCGTGACCGCCAACAAATATATGGCGACCCCGCGCGGCCTCTACGAAATGAAATATTTCTTCACCACGGCCCTCTCCTCATCGACCGGTGGCGGAGACCATTCGGCAGAAGCGGTGCGCCACCGCATCAAGCAATTGATCGATGCCGAACCGGCTTCGGACATTCTTTCGGACGACACCATTGCCGAGCTGCTGCGCAAGGAGCAGGGGATCGATGTGGCGCGTCGGACGGTCGCCAAGTATCGGGAAGGGATGAACATTCCTTCTTCGGTTATCCGCCGGCGGCAGAAGAAAGCCCTGCAGAAAATCGCCTGAGCCGCGCGCTGCGGCAGATCGACCCGGTAAGAGCGGAATGGCTGGAACCAGAGCCTGGGGCTCGGGCGTTCGAGCCATTGTCCCAGCGGAATTCTGCGAGCGAAAGGCTAAAGAAATTATGCCTTTCTGTCATCTGCTCAATCGCGCCTTTGGGACGGGATGCGGATTGCCCATCCGGTCGGGCGGGTCTAGCATCATCGAACTGTCACACCACATATCGGGTGACGGTTGGCAGGATCCCGAATGTCGGGGAATCGGCTTTTGGGACCTTCTGCGTCGAACACA
>CAJYKO010000329.1 GCA_913775215.1 uncultured Devosia sp.
GTGGCGAACACGGGCCAAGACGGTCAGGAGGCACCAGTTGAAAAAAATCGAGGCGATCGTAAAGCCGTTCAAGCTCGACGAAGTCAAAGAGGCGCTGCAGGAAGTTGGTCTGCAGGGTATCACCGTGACCGAAGCTAAGGGTTTTGGCCGTCAGAAGGGCCACACAGAGCTCTATCGTGGCGCGGAATATGTGGTGGACTTCCTGCCAAAGGTGAAGGTCGAGGTGGTTTGCCCCGATGATCTCGCCGAAAAGGCAATCGAAGCGATCCGCAACGCCGCCCAGACCGGCCGTATCGGTGATGGAAAGATCTTCGTCTATTCTATCGAGCAGGCCATCCGTATCCGTACGGGCGAATTCGGCGACGACGCGCTCTAAGAAGCGCGCGCCTGCCAACCATCAAACAAAAATTTCCGTCTAAGACAGGGGAAGACCTATGACGACCGGTGCAGACATTATCCAGCGCATGAAGGACGAGAACATCAAGTATCTCGACGTGCGTTTCACCGACCTGCGCGGCAAGCTGCAGCACGTTACCATGGACGTTTCGGTCGTCGACGAAGACATGTTCGAAGACGGCGTTATGTTCGACGGCTCCTCGATTGCCGGCTGGAAGGCAATCAACGAGTCCGACATGGTGCTGATGCCCGATCCGAACTCGGCCTATATCGACCCATTCTTCGCCGCCTCGACCCTCGCTATCAATTGCGACATTCTCGAGCCGTCGACCTATCAGCCCTACAACCGCGACCCGCGCTCGATTGCCAAGAAGGCCGAGGCCCTGGTCAAGTCGTCCGGTATCGGCGATTCCGTCGTGTTCGGTCCCGAACCCGAATTCTTCATCTTCGACGACGTCCGCTACTCCAACACCACCTACAATGTTGGTTTTGCTCTCGACGCCAGCGAACTGCCGACCAACAACAACACCGAATATGAAGCCGGCAACAACGGCCACCATATCGGTCTGAAGAAGGGCTACTTCCCGGTTCCGCCGCTCGACAGCGCCCAGGATATGCGCGGTGAGATGCTCGAAGCCATGGGCCAGATGGGCGTCATCATCGAGAAGCACCACCACGAAGTGGCTTCGGCTCAGCACGAACTCGGCCTCAAGTTCAAGCCGATGATTCAGTCGGCCGACGACGTTCTCATCTACAAGTATGTCGTGCAGCAGGTTGCGAACGCCTATGGCAAAACCGCAACCTTCATGCCGAAGCCGGTCTATGGCGACAACGGCTCGGGCATGCACTGCCACCAATCGATCTGGAAGGACGGCAAGCCGCTCTTTGCTGGCGACCAATATGCTGGCCTTTCGCAGGAATGCCTCTGGTACATCGGCGGCGTCATCAAGCACGCCAAGGCCATCAACGCCTTCACCAACCCGACTACTAACTCCTACAAGCGTCTGGTCCCGGGCTTCGAAGCTCCCGTGCTGCTTGCCTACTCGGCCCGTAACCGTTCGGCTTCGTGCCGTATCCCATTCGGCCAGTCGCCGAAGGCCAAGCGGGTCGAAGTGCGCTTCCCCGATCCGCTGGCAAATCCCTACCTCGCCTTCACCGCGCTCTTGATGGCCGGCCTCGACGGCATCAAGAACAAGATCCACCCGGGCGACCCGATGGACAAGGATCTTTACGAGCTTCCTAAGGAAGAGCTCAAGGAGATCCCGACCGTTTCCGCTTCGCTCCGCGAAGCTCTGGAACAGCTCGACGCTGACCGCGAATTCCTCAAGGTCGGCGGCGTGATGGATGACGACTTCATCGACAGCTATATCGAGCTCAAGATGCAGGAAGTGATCAAGTTCGAACACACCCCGCATCCTGTCGAGTACGAAATGTACTACTCGGCCTAATCGCCGGTGATACGAATGAGAGAAGGGCCCTCCGGGGCCCTTTTTGTTTTTGTGCCTGATCTGGGCTAGGTCATCACATCCTTCAAAAGCGGACAAAACTCATGATCACGCCTGGCTCCTCATTCAAAGACAACCTGCAGCGCCTGCCGTCCATCGAAAGCGTCGAACGCATCGAACTGGTGGACAAGAGCGGCCTCATCGTTGCACTGATCGAGAACCAGCCCGGCAAGCAGGGCTCGCTCGCGGTCTATCAGTATTTGAAAGGCTGCTTCGGCATGCTCGACGCCAATGCCGCGCGCCATGGGCTTGAGATATTCGGCGAACATACCGCGGATGCCCGCAATCGCCCTGGCGCCCACCCGAATATCGATCGCCTCATCGACATCACCAATGGCGCCGAGCCGCTCGCTGTCACGGTCGTTGCAAGGCCGGTCCGATGATCCCTGCCTTCAAACCACCGCATCTCTTCGGCAGCTTGATCAGGATCTTCATAGGGACAACTGCAACATGCTGAAAAACCTCGTCCTCGCTGCGCTCGTTCTCTCAGCCGCGACGCCGGCCTTTGCGTCTTCGGACGACGCCTGGGCCGAATTCGCCACGAAAGTCGAAGAGGGGTGCCTGGGCGCAACCAGCGAAATCCTGAGTGACGCGGAGATCGTGGTGGACCCATTCGGGAGTGAAAATTATGGACTTGCCGTCATCACCGGCAAAGTGAACGGCGAGACAATTAGCACCAAAAGCATCATCTGCGTCTTCGACAAGAAGACAGAAAAGGTAGAAATCGGTGGTGAACTGGATCTTCCTGCCGTCGACAAATAGGCGAGGGGAACTTGAATCGATCAAAACCTTCACGTTGCGCAAGAAGGCCATAGCCAGACCGCATGCTGCTGCCTTAAGCCTCAGGTACTGATAGGGTCTAAGTCTGCCCTCGTTTGGAGTATCAAGTGCCTGCCATACATTCGGAGGTGAGCCCCTCTCCAAGCGAGGATATGAAATCTGCGATAGTGGGTCGCGATTGGACGCACTCGCCACTTGGGCCACGCCAAACCTGGCCACCCCAACTCAAGAGGTTGGTCGCAATCATTCTGGCGTCGAACCAACCCATGTTCATTGCCTGGGGGACGAACCGAACACTCATCTACAACGATGCTTATGCTTTGATCCTCGGATCAAGGCACGCCTCGGCTCTTGGCTGCGATCTGATAGATGTTTGGGCGGATTCGAGGCTGCAACTACAGCCCATCATTGACCGTACCTATGCTGGCCAATCTGTAGAAATGGCCGACATTCGTCTCACACTAGACCGTCACGGCTATCTAGAAGAGGCTCATTTTTCGTTCTTCTATGTACCGGTTCGCGATGACGAAGGGCGTGTACAGGGAATTTATTGCGCCTGCACGGAAACAACGTCCCAAGTTTTGGCTGATCGCCGTCGCGAGGAGACCGAGCAGGCGCTCTTGGCTGAACGCGACCGCAACCGCCTGAGCCAGCTTCAGCAAGCCTTCCTTATGGAGTTGAGCGACGCCCTGCGTGCGCGATCGTCGGCGACTGAGATGATGCAGCTTACCAGCGATCGTCTCGGCGAATGGCTCGGCGCGGATAGAGTCTTTTACGCAGAAATAGCCGGCAGCCTTATGACGGTCGAATGCGAATATGCCCGGGGCGTGAAGTCGCTGGTTGGGGCGCATTCGCTGGAGGCTTTTGGTCCAGATCTGCTCTCCGCTTATAGAACTGAAACGCTGATCAGAGTCGATGACGTCATCAACGATCCCCGTCTCAACGAGCCTGCTCGCGAGGGGCTGGTTCTCAGACAGGTCGGCTCGTTCGTGGATGTCGTCCTGTTCAAGGAAAACAAGTTCGTCGGACTTCTGGCTGTCCAGAATAAGAGCGCCCGCTTTTGGACAGCAGAGGAAGAAGCGCTCATTCGCGAAGTCGCGGAACGCATGAAGGTCGCTGTCGAGCGGTCTCGTGCCGAAGAGGCGGCGCAACGCAGCGCCGCACGCCACAGGTTGCGCGCCGAGCTCGGCGATCTACTTCATTCCCTGACGTCTTCTGCCGATATCATGTCCGAAGTTGCTCAACGGCTCGGACGCCACCTTGGTGTTGATCAGGCGAATTATTACAGCATCGAAAACGACCAGTTTGTCATCACTGACGAATGGCGCGCGGATGGCTGTCCCGGCCTGCTCGGTGTCCACCGGCTCGCCGATTTTGCCGAAAGCACCATCCGGCGACTCCAAGCCGGAGATGTGCTGAGGGTCGATGACACGGCCGCCGAAGCAGATCTGGAGGCATACGCAACGTTGGGCATAGGGGCTGTGATATCCATTCCGCTGCACCGGGATGGTCGATGGGTGGCCGGCATCCATGTGCATCAGCGGCATGCACGCTCCTGGACCGATGACGAAGAAGCCATCGTGCGTGATGTTGCCGCCTTTGCGTGGGCTGCGCTCGAACGCGCCCGCGCCCAGGAAGAGTTGCGTGCCCTCAACGAGAGCCTCGAGCAGCAGGTCGCTGAGCGTGCGGCTGAACGTGACCGTTTATGGAGCTTGTCCCAGGACATGTTCGCCCGCGCCGACTATAGTGGCATGATGTCGGCAGTCAGTCCGGCATGGGGCAGGGTGCTCGGTTGGTCCGAGACAGAGCTGCTTTCGCGCGGCTATGCCACGTTCATGCATCCCGAGGACATACCGCCCACACTGGCTGCAATTAGCCGCATGGCTGAAACCCGCCATCCCACCCGCTTCGAAAACCGCATTGCCACAAAACATGGCGGTTGGAAGCATATCGAATGGACGGTTGCCCCAGAGCAGGACGGTAAGAATTTTGTGGCCGTCGGTCGCGACATGAGTCTTGTCAAGGAAAAGGAATCTGCGCTGCTTCAGGCCGAGGAACAGCTGCGCCAAAGCCAGAAGCTTGAGGCTATGGGGCAATTGACCGGCGGTGTCGCACACGATTTCAACAACCTGCTGACCCCGATTATCGGGTCGCTCGACATGCTGACGCGCACCGATCTGACCAGTGATCGCCAACTTCGCCTGATCGATCGCGCGCTGCAATCGGCGGAGCGTGCCAAGGTTCTGGTCCAGCGCCTACTCGCTTTTGCCCGGCGCCAGCCCCTGCAGGCTACGCCCATCGATGTGCCCATGCTAGTTGAGAGCATGTCTGGGCTGATCGGTTCGACCCTTGGGCCATCCATTCTGGTTACGACCGAGATCGAGCCAGGATTGCCGCCCGCCAAGGCCGATCAAAACCAGCTCGAAATGGCTCTGCTGAATCTGGCTGTAAATGCCCGCGACGCCATGCCGGACGGAGGAACGCTGACCATCGGCGTGAGCTTTGAAATAACGCAGGGTGATTCCAAAATCGGGTTGAAAGGCGGAAGCTACATCCGCCTTCGCGTGGTGGACACGGGATCGGGCATGGACGCAGCGACCATCGCGCGAGCCGTTGAGCCGTTCTTTTCTACGAAGGGAATCGGTAAGGGGACCGGTCTTGGCTTGTCTATGGTCCACGGCTTGACTGCTCAGTTGGGCGGCGCATTGGGCATAGTGAGTGCGCCCGGCCAAGGCACGTCCGTTGAGCTCTGGCTACCAATCAGCGCAGACGCGGCAGGGAGCAGACCCATCCCGGAACCCTCTTCGATCGTGCCCATTAACCGCGGCACGGCCCTTTTGGTCGATGACGAGCCGTTGGTTCGCATGAACACAAGCGATATGCTGATCGATCTTGGGTTTGTGGTGGTCGAAGCGGCAACGGCCGAAGAAGCGCTTCAGCTTGTCAGGAGCGGCGCCATTCCAGAGGTTTTGATAACGGATCACCTCATGCCTGGAATGACTGGTGCCGAACTGGCTGAGGAAATCCGCGGCATAATTCCTGATCTTCCGGTGATTGTCGTCTCTGGCTATGCCGAGTTCGCGGGTGTGGCGCCTGATTTGCCGCGCCTTGCCAAACCTTTCCGGAATGCCGAACTCGCCGAGGCGCTTGCCAGCGTCATGCCGGCCATTGTGGCCGAAGGTGCCGCCTAGCATTCGACACAAACATCGGCCGCAAAACAACGCACTGCCTGCATATGATAAGGCCAAACCCTGCAACATAAATGTGTGCCGCGACCTACCTTTTCCATTCGGCCAGCAAGCCGTTATGACAGACCGCAGACTTTAGCGAAGCGAGACCGAGATGCCCTATACCGATGCCCTTCTCACGCCGCAGGAAATGGGTCAGGCGGATCGTTTGGCGATCGAAGGCGGGGCACGCTCGTTTCGTCTGATGGAAGCTGCAGGAAAGGCGGTCGCCGAAGCGATAATTGAGCGTTATTATCAGCGCTCTGTGCTTGTTCTCTGCGGTACGGGCAAGAATGGCGGCGATGGCCTTGTCGTCGCGCGCCTTCTCCAGCAGCGGGGCTGGCCGGTCCAGGTGCGTCTTCTAGGAGATCGAGAGGCATTGCGCGGCGATGCCCAGGTCGCTGCCGAGCAATGGACTGGGCGCATCGATGCACCGACGCACAAGGATATCGAGGACGCCGATCTGATCGTCGACGCCATTCTCGGCGCAGGGCTGGATCGAAATATTGAAGGAGAAATTGCTGAGACCATTGCGCTCGTCAACGCATCTACGCTTCCTGTGGTCAGCGTCGACGTTCCAAGCGGCATCGATGGTGGCACGGGCGCAGTCCGCGGCATCGCCATGATTGCCGACATGACGGTCACCTTCTTCCGCCTCAAGCCCGGTCACCTTTTGCTTCCCGGCCGCCAGCATTGCGGCGAAGTCGTCCTTGCCGAAATCGGCATTCCGGACAACGTGCTTGAGCGGATCCAGCCGCGGGCCTGGCAAAATACCCGAGGCCTCTGGAGCCTGCCGCAGACAATGGCCGACGGACACAAGTTCGATCGTGGCCATGTCATTGTCGTCTCGGGCGGCGAGCTTGAAACTGGTGGTTCGCGCCTCGCTGCCTATGGTGCTTTTCGTGTAGGCGCTGGCGTCGTGTCGCTTGCAGGCGCAACCGAGGCGTTACGCATTCACGCTGCGCACCTGACCGCCTTCATGCTTAAGCCCGCGGCAAATTCCGCCGAACTTGCCAAGCTATTGGAAGACAAGCGGATAAACGCCGTCGTACTCGGACCCGCTGCCGGCGTCGGTGCCGAAACGCGTGATAAGACCTTGGCTGTCCTCCATTCCGGCGCTAGCCTCGTCCTCGACGCCGATGGCATCAGCAGTTTCGCCAGTGAAAGCGAAACCCTCTTCGCCGCCATCAAATCTAACCCAGATCGCGCCGTAGTTCTTACCCCGCATGAAGGCGAATTCCAGCGCCTCTTCGGCAACGTGCCTGGCGGCAAGCTGGAACGCGCTCGCGCCGCAGCCCACCATTCCGGCGCGGTTATCCTCCTTAAGGGCAGCGACACCGTCATCGCCCATCCCGATGGCCGCGCCGCCATCAACGCCAACGCGCCAAGCTGGCTGGGCACGGCTGGGGCAGGGGATGTGCTCGCGGGTATTATCGGCGGTCTCTTGGGCCAGGGCATGACCGGATTTGAAGCCGCCTGCGCTGGCGCCTGGCTCCACGCCGAAGCCGCCAATCGCTTCGGCGGCCCTGGCATGCTCAGCGAGGACCTGCCTTTGCTGCTGCCCGGTATTCTTGCCAGCCTCTGACCCTGTTCGGTTGGCCCGCTGCCTTACAACTCAGCCAGCGTTATTGCCGGGCTTGTCCCGGCAATCCATCTCTTTAGCCCGGCTAGCTTGCCCGAGTTAATCCCAGCGTACCTTGAGCGTCTCCAGCCCGTGGAAGTGATAGACGTCGTTGTACCGCGGCGTCTCCGCCAACCGTAGCTTTGGCAGTCGCTCGAACAGCATCGACATCGCCTCCTGCAGTTCGATCCGCGCCAGCGGCGCTCCGATGCAGAAATGGATACCAGCACCGAAGCTTACATTGGCTCCATCGGTGCGGAACGGATCGAAACGATCGGCATTCGCGAACCGCGAGGGATCACGATTGGCCGCGCCCAACATGAGCCCGACTACGTCACCTTTACGTAACGCGATGCCATCAACCTCGGTGTCCATCAACGCATAGCGCGTGAAGAGGTGCAGAGGTGCATCGAAGCGGAGGCATTCTTCCACTGTCGCCTCAGTCTGCTCGGGCGTCGAAAACAGCGTCTTCGGATCAAGCCCGCTCTCGAGGATTGATTTCACCCCATTGCCCGTCGTGTGTACGGTCGCTTCGTGTCCGGCATTGAGCAGCAGGATCGCGGTGGACATGACCTCCTCATCGCTGAGACGCTCGCCGCCCTGTTCGGCGGTGAGCATGTGCGTGAGCAGATCCTCGCGCGGGGCCTTGCGCCGTTCGGCAATGATCGAGCGCAAATAGGCCATGAAATCAGCCGATGCCTGATTGGCATCAAGCTCGGTCTCGTGCGTCACGCCGAACATATACATGGTCACCATGCGGTTCGACCAATTGAGCAATTGCGGCGCGGATTCTGCCGGTAACCCGATCATTTCGGCAATGATGATCGCGGGCAGCGGCGCTGCAAAAGCTGTGATGAGATCGACGCTGTCTTCCCCTTCAAACCCATCGATGATTTCGTTGGCCAATTGCCGGAGACGCGGCCGCAGTTGTTCGACCTGCCGCGACACGAAGGCCCGATTGACTAGCGTCCGTAGCCGCGTGTGGGCCGGCGGCTCGAGGTTCAACAGCGAAAATTTTTCAGTCAGGTCAAAGTCCGCAACATGCGGCTTGGGCTGCGGTAGCCCGATCTCTTCCCGGCTTGCGACGTGCAGGATTTCCCGGCCAAACCGCTTGTCGCGTAACAGTGCTGATACCGATTTGAAATCGGCAAAACACCAGTGGCCATATTCTTCCCAAAAGAAGGCCGGGCTCGTCGCGTGCCGCTCGGCATAAAAGGCATAAGGGTTTTGAAAAAATACCGGATCGCGCGGCGCAGCACTGGCGCTGCGGTCTGCCGGAACATCGGTGATGGGTTTGACTTGGATAATGGCGGCCATGGTCGTCCGAAGAGGCTGGTACACTGTCACATTAGGCCGCGTGGCCCGCTATGCAAATTTATTGTCCTGCCTTGCACAAGAAGCTGCAAGGTTAGTCGAACGCCGGTTAGAGCGCTCGTCATCTGGCTGTCCGACTGAGGAGACCTGCCATGAAATTCCTATGCCTCTTCCATTTTGCGCCCAATGTGTTCGAAGGCTTCACAAGTGAGCAGATGCGCCGTCTCGATGACGCGACCATCGAACATGACCACCAACTGCGCCAGACTGGCCATCTTCTTCTCGCCTCACCCCTCGAAGATGTCGCTACGGAACAAATCATCGACCGGCGCATCCATCTCAAGCTCGGCAAGACCGACGGACCTTTCGCCGAGGCCAAGGAAGTCATCGGTGGCGTCGTGCTGGTAGAAGCGCGCGATATGGACGAGGCGCTGGCGCTTTTCGCCGACGATCCGATCGCAGCCTATGCCAGAATTCAGATCCGCCCTCTCAAGGAAGACGACCGCCACAGCGAAACGGGCTCAATCCGGCCTGAATTCCGCATTCCATAGCACTGCCGCCGACCAAATGCTGCTGAAAAGGCTTGGCAAGATGGTACCAATCATGTCTTGAGAACGCCAAAAGCGACGAAGGACTATTCCGTGAGCGACATCACCGTCTCCGAGGCCACCGATGCGGTCTATGCCTCGATCAAGAACAACAACGAAGACCTCGACCTGCATATCGCGGCCTTGAAAGCGGCGATGGCCCGCGAAGGTGTCAAGGAAGCCGTGTTCGAAACGGCAAAGCTAGCCCAAGGCAATCGCCAAGGCCGCAAGCTCATGCAGGCCTATTTCAAGAAAAAGGGCGTCACGGTTTTCTTCGCCTGATTCCGCAAGCTTTCTGCGCCATGGGGCAGGGGATAACCCATTGCACTTCGCAACATCCCAAACGCGGCATTCACCTTAGTGTCATTGGATGGGGTTCGCTCTATTGAAGCCAGCCCCATTGCCGCCTATTTCTCTTTTTACCGCCCGTTAAGGCGGCATCGTCTGCAATCGGCCGGTCGCGCCGATTCGATTTTCAGCCCAATGACCTGCCTTGCCTTGTGCGCGTTCGGGGCAGCCTTTGGGACAAACCAACCGAGCCCACCGTCCGCCTGCGACGCCGATGGGGGCCAAGGGGCAAAATATGCGGGATCCGCACGATCTTTACATGAACACGCTCGTTCCCATGGTGGTCGAGCAGTCGAACCGTGGCGAACGCGCCTTCGACATCTACTCGCGCCTCTTGCGCGAACGCATCATCTTCGTGACCGGCGTGGTCGAGGACAACATGGCCTCGCTCATCGTCGCACAGCTTCTGTTTCTCGAATCAGAGAACCCGAAGAAAGAAATCGCCATGTACATCAACTCGCCTGGCGGCGTGGTGACGGCTGGCCTCTCCATCTACGACACCATGCAGTTTATCCGTCCGGCCGTTGCTACCATGGTCATGGGCCAGGCCGCATCCATGGGTTCTTTGCTGCTCGCCGCTGGCGAAGCTGGCATGCGCACCTCGCTGCCGAACTCGCGCATCATGGTTCACCAGCCGTCCGGCGGGTTCCAGGGCCAGGTCACCGACATCCTGATTCATGCCAAGGAAATCGAAGGCTTGAAGCGCCGTCTTAATCAGATTTATGAAAAGCACACCGGCCGCACCTACGAGGAAAT
>CAJYKO010000330.1 GCA_913775215.1 uncultured Devosia sp.
ATCGGATAGAGCCGCTCGTCGGCTCATAAACGCGGGCAAGCATGCGGGCGCAGCTGGATTTGCCGGAGCCGGATTCGCCGACCAGCGCCAAGGCGCGGCCGCGGGTGAGGCGGAGCGAGACGCCGGAGAGGGCTTTCAAAAAGGTCTGGTTGAGGAAGGCGCCGCCGAGGACGAATTCCTTATCGACATTGTCCATCTCGATGATGGCGGGCTCGGCGAGAGCGGATGTCGGGCTGGCCGTTGCTAGTTCAGCAAGTGACATGCAGCCTGGCTCCTGTGCTCGGGGTAGAGACGCAGTTCGGGATTTTCGACGCGGCAGATATCCATGGCGTGTGGACAACGCGGCGCGAAGCGGCAGCCTTGCGGCAGGGATCGCAAATCCGGCGGGGAGCCGGGAATGCCTTCCATGCGAAGGCGCGGACCAGTCAGCGGCGGGAAACTGTTGCCCAAGGCGCGGGTATAGGGATGGAGCGCATTGGTGAGGATGGCTTCAGACGGCGCGACTTCGACCAGTTCGCCCGAATACATAATGCCGATGCGATCGCAGAATTCGATCATCAGACCGAGATCGTGCGTGATGAAGAGAACCGAGAAGCCGAGCTTGGCTTTGAGATCGACGATCTGCTCGATGATGTCGCGCTGGACGACGACATCGAGGGCCGTGGTGGGCTCATCCATGATGATGAGACGCGGATTGAGCGCGAGAGCAATGGCGATGCAGATACGCTGGCGCATGCCGCCGGAGAACTGATGCGAGAAATCATCGAGACGGGATGGCGGAATACCGACGAGTTCGAAAAGTTCTTCGGCGCGAGCCCGGGCGCCATCCGCGCCAAGGCTGGGATTGTGGGTTTCGATGACGTCGGTGATCTGCTCGGCGACCGGAATGACCGGATTGAGCGCGTTCATGGCAGACTGGAAGACGAAGCTGACCTCGTTCCAGCGATAGGCCTTCAAACGTGCCTTATCGAATTTGAGGACGTTTTCGCCGTTTAAGCGGACCTCGCCACCGGAGACGAGGCCGGGGAGGCGCGTGAGCCGCGCCAGCGCGAACGCGACGGTGGACTTGCCGCAGCCGCTTTCGCCGGCAAGACCAAAAGCCTCGCCCTCGCGGATGTCAAAGTCGATGCCGTTGACGGCGCGGGCGATGGAATGTTCGCCGACATAGTCGACGGTGAGGTTGCGCACCTCAAGCAATGCACGATCAGAAGACATCGGCGCTTCTCCCCCGACGGCGCAGGAACCGCTTGATTCGGCGGATGCCACGCGATGCCTTGAGCTGCGGATTGGTGATTTCGTCTACGGCGAAGTTGATCATCACGAGGGCAGCGCCCGTGAGCATGATGGCGACGGCCGGTGGCCAGATTTCCCACCAGGCGCCGGTTTGGAGCGCCATGTTGTTTTGAGCCCAATAAAGCATGGTGCCCCAGGTGACGGCGTTTGGATCGCCGAGGCCGATGAAGCTCAGGGCGGCTTCGGCGAGGATGGCCGAGATGGTGCCGAGGACGAGCCCGCCCATGAAGAAGCTGAGCATATTGGGGAAGATTTCCTTGAAGATGATCCGCCACTTTTTCTCACCCATAAGTTCGGCGGAGAGCACGAATTCGCGGGTGCGCAGCGACAGCGTCTGCGTGCGGATAGTACGGGCCGGCCACCCCCAGCCGGTGAGAGCAAGGACAATGCCGATCACAAGGGGCCCTGCACTATCCACGAGACTGGCTATGACGATGATGAGCGGCAGGCCCGGCAGGACCAGCACGACATTGACGAAGAAGGTGAGAATGTCGTCGACGCGGCCACCGAAATAGCCGGCGGAAATGCCGATGGCTAGGCCGATGGCGGCGGCGGCAATGCCGGCGCCGAAACCGACGGCGAGGCTGATGCGGCCGCCATAGGCGACCTGGGTATAGACGTCCTTGCCCATGCGGGTGGTCCCGAGGACGTGCTCATAGCTTGGCGCGACATGAGGTTTGCCGGCGCGGCGATGCGGATTGTATTCGCTGAACATGGGCGCGAGGATCGAGAAGAGGATCATGGCGAGGAGAATGATGACGCCTGCCATGCCCTTCTTATTGGTGACGAAGGCAGCCACCGACGGCGAGAGGCGGCTGGTCCAGCCGGGCTTTTGCTTGATGCGGAGTTCGCGCATCAATTCGATATGGGTGGGGGCGGCGCTGGCGAGCGCAGCGTCGTCGAGGCGATCAAGCAAGGAACTGGATGCGGTTTGGGTGATGTCGGCCATGGGTCAGCCCTTTCTCAAGCGCGGATCGAGAACGACGTTGGCGATGTCGGAGAGGAAGTTGGCGACCAGCACCGACATGGTGAGCAGCAGCAACTGGGCCTGGATGAAGGAATAGTCGCGGCTTTCGATGGCGGTGACCGTGAACTTGCCGAGGCCGGGGTAATTGAACACCTGTTCGGTGACGAGCGCGCCGCCGAGGAGGAAGCCGACTGAGAGCGCAAGCGAAGTGATCTGCGGCAGGATGGCGTTACGGGCGACGTAGCGGTAACGCACGCGGCGGTCGCTGAGGCCCTTGGCGCGGGCCAGGATGACAAAGTCCTCGTTGAGGAGATTGATCATCACATTGCGCATGCCGAGGTGCCAGCCGCCGAAACTGACGATGAGGATCGAAAGGACCGGCAGGGTCGCGTGATAGAGGACGTTTCCGATGAACTCGAAGCTCAAACTGGGCGAGAGGCCGGTCGAGTGGGCGCGGCCGAGAGGGAACCACTGGAGCTGGAGCGAGAAGGCGTAAAAGAGCAGCAGCGCGACGACGGCTGGCGTAAACGCGTTGAGCATCACGTTGATGGGGGTGAAGACGCTGTCGAAGAAACCGCCACGGTTCCAGGCGGCATGGATGCCCATCATGGTGCCGATGAGGAAGGCAAAGGTGATGGCGATGCCGACGAGGACGAGGGTCCAGGTGGCACCGTAGAAGAGGAGCGACGAGGTCGGCTCGGGGAACTGGACCGTCGAGATGCCGAAATCCATCCGCAAGACCTGGCCGACATAGCCGAGATATTGCTCCCACATCGAGCCGGTGGTGCCATAGGAGGCGCGGATGGCTTCGATCTGGGCTTCGTTGAGGCGCCCCTGGAAGGACGCGATGATGCGCGCCGAAGGGTCGCCCGGCATGATGCGCGGAATGAAGAAATTGAGCGTCACCGCCACGAAAAAGGCGGCCAGGTAAAAGGCAACGCGCCGCAAGATATAAAGCATCGGTTCAATCCTCGAAGGAGCCGGGCGGGACCGGGAATGAATCCCGCCTCGGCCTGGGCAGCGTTCGCGCGGGATTCTCGAAGTCTCGCGAGAACGCGCCTGTCGGGTCTGGTTCCTGCAGCTGGGCCGCAGGAGCGCAGGCCTACTTGGCGATCGGCTTTAGTGAGAGGGCGTGGATGACGCGCTCACGGGTGCCTTCGAAGACGACGGGGCGGACATAGGGATTTTCCTCTGTCACCCAGCCTTCGAAATTGCGGGTCGAATATTCGTACCAGGTGGGATTGGCGAAGAGGCCAATGACGGGCAGATTTTCGGCCACGGCGACGTGGATGTTCTTCATCTGCTCCATCTGCTCGGCAGGGTCGGCCGTGCTACGGAAGGCGTCGAGCGCGGCTTCGACTTCGGGCAGGCGCATCTGGTGCATGGCCTGATAATCGACGCGGCCCTTTTCCATGTTCCGCGGATTGAACATGGGGTTGTAGGTGTTGTACGGCGTCGGGCCGCCATTGGTCCACATGATGTAGCTGTCGAAATCGCCGGTGCGAGCCTTGTCGTTCCAGGCACCCTGATCCATCGTCCGGACGACGGCGTTGACGCCGACATCCTGCAGGTTTTCCGAGATGGTCTGCCCGGTATTGATCCAGTCGGTCCAGCCATTGGGGATGTTGATCTCGAACGAGATCGGGGTGCCATCGGGATTGTCGCGGAAGCCGTCACCATCGGCATCGACGAAACCGGCAGCGTCGAGCAGTTCGATCGCCTTGTCGGGATCGTATTGCATCAGCCAGGTATAGGGCTCGAGCGCCGCTTCATCGAACCAGTTGGCATAGGTCTCGCCGGTGCCGACGGGGAAGCGCGTGTGGGTCGTCAGGCCAAAGGTCGAGATATCGACGATGGTGTCGCGGTCGATGGCGACGGAAATGGCCTTGCGGAATTCAAGATCGTTGAAGGGCGCCTTGGTGGTGTTGATCTGGAGGTTCACGTCGCCGCCGGGCGGGAGCCAGTAATTGTTGAACTCGCTCTGCGGGGTGAAGGTGATTTCGGGATCGGTGAGGCCCGTGCCGAGCCAGTCGACTTCGCCGGCCGACATGGCAGCGATGATCTGCTCATTGCCATTGAGCTGCAGGAAGCGCAGGCAATCGATGGCGTTTTCGGCGTTGTAGCGGCTGGTTTCGTTGCGGCAGAGCTCGACCGAGGAGCGCGAGAAATTGGTGACTTCCGTCCAGGGACCGGTGCCGACCGGCTTGGTATTGGCGTAGTTCTTTGGGTCTTCGATATCAGCCCAGATGTGCTCGGGGAGCGGGTAGATGCCGCCGATGGCATATTTGGCGAGGGAGTCCGGCTCCTTGAGGGTGAATTTGACCGTGTAGTCGTCGATCTTTTCGGCGCTGACGACGGAGCCGGTATCGGTCTCCTCGACATGGACGTCGATGGCCATCGGATAATCCTGATGGGCCTTGGCATAGTTGAAGGTGAAGACCACGTCGTCGGCGTTGAAATCCTCGCCGTCGCTCCACTTCACGCCTTCGCGCAGCTTGTAGGTAATCGACATGAGATCGTCGGCGATCTCATAGGAGGTCGCGAGCGCGGGATAATCCTTATCCGGGTTCCAGATGTTGTCGATCCAGAGCGGCTCGTAGGCGAAGTCGCGGACCATCTGTTGCGGTCCGGTTGGATTGTTGGGATTGAAATTTTCGACCAGGGCGTCGCTGTCGATCGGGTGCAGCGTGAGGACGACCCTATCTTGAGCGAGCGTCGGCATGGACAGGGCCAAAGTGGCCGCACCTGCGCTCAAGAGCGCGAGGGTCTTGATAGACTTCAGATTTTTAACCGCCAATTGATTCTCCTCCTCGTTGGCAGAGTTTCTGGGATCGATCCCATAGTTGTCAGGCTAAGCCGGCTTCCTCCAAGTTGCCGGGCAGTCGGACGGGTTACACGACCTCCTTAATCGTTTGCACTGGGGCGATACTCGAGCGGATCACGAGACTGGTCTCGACGCTGGCACTGAGGGGGCCGAGGGTCGGTTCATCCATGAGGCGCAGCAAGAGATTGGCCGCATTTCGACCAAGCGCATCCACCTGTTGGCGGACGGTGCTGAGCGGCGGCGTCAGATATTTGGCAAAGAAGGCGTCGTCAAAACCCATGACGGACACGTCGCCGGGTACGGAGCGGCCAAATTCACGCAGCGCTTCATAGACACCTGCGGCGATATCATCGTCGCCCGCGAAAATCGCAGTGAAGGCTCTGCCCTCTTCGAGCAGCGCCCTTGTGGCGCCATAGCCGAAACGCTCAAGGAACATGCCATATACGACATGGATATCGTCGAGTGTCAGGCCAAAGGCGGCAAGAGCATCCGCGACGCCGCGCAAGCGCTCCTGGCTGTCACCAAGCGAGAGGTGAGCCGAGAGATAGACGATGTCCCGATGGCCCTGTTCGAGCAGATGCGTCATCGCATCCCGGGCGCCCTGATAGTTTTCGAGAACGACATGGCCGCGCGAAAGCGGACAGTGATCCTTGCCGATGGATACGACTGGAATTCGCGCGGTGCGCAGAATTTCAGCAACCTCAGGCCGCATAGGATGCTCGAGGTAGAGGACGATGCCATCGCAGGAGCGATCAATGAGTTCGAGTATGGCACGGGACTCTTGATCCTCATCCGCGTAGCCAGAAGATACCATCAGGGACTTGCCAGCGGGACGAATGGCGCGCTGGACGCCGAAGATGATGCTGGCGAAATAGGGCGTGCCGATATCGACCACGACGGCGCCGATGACATTGGACCGATTGGATCGCAGGGCCCGGGCGTGCGTATTGGGCCGGTAGCCCAATTCGGTGATCGCCTGTTCAATGGCCTTGCGCTTTGTCTCGGAGACATAGCCGTTTCCGGCGACAACGCGAGATACGGTGGAACGAGACACGCCAGCGCGCTTTGACACGTCGTCAATCGTCGCCATGCACTGCCCTCCCCTTTCTCGCCAATCCTCTGTGGGACCGATCCCAGCTATCCGATATCGATTTAAATTTCATGTCAAGCCAGTCGGATGCGAGTTTCAACAAGCCGCCGGTGCGTTACGGCGTTCACGCAAAGATGCGGCGACCGCCGCCTGTTGATGGCGAATTTTCTTCCAGAGAGTGCGCGCGTTATCGAGCGGCGAAGCGGTCGCGACTGCCTATTGCTACAATGTGGCTCGGCCTCGTCACGAGGATGGCCGAACGACGCCGATTAATTTCGATTGTTAGAAAAAACTGCCTTTTATGGACGTCGTTCCGCAGTTCGAATTTGTGAACGGCGCGCGCGTTACATTATTAAGTTATTGTAAATTCTCCCTTTTCCTCTAAAAGTAAGGCTACTTCGCTCTGGCCGCCAAGCTGGGACGTACGTACCTCATACCCTCTTGCGGGCGACGCATTGTCCTCGTAGTCTCTGCGCGCTGGCTTGGGAGGGCCGGAGCGCAACGTCGCCGCGTTGAATGACCATCCATCATCGTCCAAGTCGTCACCTGTTGAGCCCTCGCGGTTGAACGGGAGTGACTTGTCAGCAGCTTGGCAGCGTCCTCCACCAGCACCGAAAACAGGGAGTGAAGACATGAACTTTTTGAAGTCTCTCGCCGCAACCGTCATGGTCAGCGCACTCGCGCTGGGTGTGACCGCTGCATCCGCGCAGGACAAAGGCACGATCGGCATCGCCATGCCGGAGCAGACGACGCTCCGCTGGAACTCTGACGGCGCCGAACTTAAGGCCGCGCTCGAAGCCAAGGGCTATACCGTCGATCTGCAATATGCCGGTGACGATATCCCGAACCAGCTCGCCCAGATCGAAAACATGATCACCAAGGGCTCCAAGGCCCTGATCATCGCCGCGCTCGACGGCACGACGCTGAGCGCAGCGCTCGAACAGGCCGGCGCTGCAGGGATCAAGGTCATCGCTTATGACCGCCTGATCCGCGACACGCCGAATGTCGACTACTACACGACCTTCGACAACTTCCAGGTGGGCGTGCTCCAGGCCAATTCGATCCTCAAGGGTCTTGGCTATCCGGAAAAGACGGGTCCGTTCAATATCGAACTGTTTGGCGGCTCGCCCGACGATAACAACGCCTTCTTCTTCTATGATGGCGCCATGAGCGTGCTGCAGCCGCTGATCGACAAGGGCGACCTCGTCATCAAGTCGGGCCAGAAGGGCATGGACCAGGTCGGTACGCTTCGTTGGGACGGCGCCACCGCCCAGGCTCGCATGGATAACCTGCTCTCGGCCTATTATTCGGACGGCAGCCATGTCGACGCCGTTCTCGCGCCGAACGATGGCGTGGCACGCGGCATTCTCTCCTCGCTCAAGGGTATCGGCTACGGCTCTGCCGACCTCCCCTACCCGATCATCTCGGGCCAGGACGCCGAAGTTCCCTCGATCAAGGCGATCATTGCCGGCGAACAGTATTCGACCGTCTACAAAGACACTCGTGAACTCGCGCGCGTCACCGCCGACCTCGTCGACAACGTGCTCAACGGCCAGGAGCCGGCTGATCTCGACACCAAGACCTACGACAATGGCGTCAAGGTCGTCCCGTCGCTGCTGCTGACCCCCTATGAAGTCGACAAGATCAATTACAAGGAACTGGTCGTCGACTCCGGCTACATCAAGGAATCCGATCTCCAGTAATCTTTTACGGGGACAGAACTTGGAGGCCTCGCGCATGCGCGGGGCTTTTTCGCTTTTAACGCATGGGTTTAGAGGAGCGCTCTCGGTTTCGTCATCGGAATTTTGGAACTTCTCTTTTCGGCAAAGGTTTGGTTGGCTCAAACCAAGGAGCTTTCCCATGGATCACACCAATCACGT
>CAJYKO010000331.1 GCA_913775215.1 uncultured Devosia sp.
TGATATATTACTTTACTTACTTGGTGCGTTTCCCCTTATGATCTTAAGTGTAATTTTCTTATCTATTGCCTGCGGAATGATTGAAGGGATGAAGCGGATGATCCGCACAGTAGGACACAATGATAGATGCAGCTGACCGACCGTCACACTCCGCGACGCCAGCGGCTGGCGTGACCCATAAGTGGTCACGCAGGCACCCTCTCGTTTTCCCAACTTCCGCCATTCATTAAGCTAGGGAAGGTACGCAGGTGAGGCCAATCCGACCCTTTTTGAGATCAGCTTGCGCCATTCTCCGCAGCCAATACGCGTGCGGCCTGACGCACTCGGCACCATGTCTCATATTCGCCGATGGCGTCGGCTAGCGCCCGGTGAGCAGGTTGGGTGCTTTTTGCTGCATTAGCGATCGAGACAAGGGTGTGAACCTCAACGTCCAGTCGGGCGGCTGAGATCACGTTCTGGAGGATTTCTATGGCCGTCGAGCGTAGCGCCTCGTCCGTATCGCGGAGCCGTAGCGCATGGCGGGGTAGCCCGGCACCGCGCAACAAGACGCTTAGCCACTTGCCATCCCAAGACGGTGCGCTGGCGAAGAGATCATGATCGCTAAGTGCCTCGATCATGCGTGTTGCGACAACGTCGTGCGGCTGACCTTCACTGGTAAGTGTCGCACGGCTGATGCCATGGATTGCCTCTGCCTGTGGGTTCCAGTCGACCCATTCAGGGGCGGGCTTGATCAAATGGCTTTCCGTCCGCCCGTCCTGGAACACCCATGCCACCTCCACCGGATAGCTCTGATCGGACAGTGACGACGCCTCGAAATCCAAAAAGGCCTTCATACCGTTGATCTGGCTCAGACCACGGCGTCCGCCAAGCGACAATCGCATGACCTGGTCGACCGGATGGGATATGTGAAGAACCTGGCCTGCTCTCAGTGCCCCACCATCGACCTCTCCGCATGACATCACCTGTCGCATAGCCGGCAGATTCGGCTGGCCTCCGCCAAGCCCTGTGACACCTGCCAAAGGCCAAGTTGCACGTCTGACAAACAAAAGGCCGCCCCGTTACGGAGCGGCCTTTCCATTGTCGACCGAGGTCGGCAATCGCTCAGATCCGGCTATGCTCCAATGAAGCAGCCATGATCGTTTTCGTTGCCGTAATCGGCATCTGACAATGAGACATCCGATCACCTCCTTTCCGTTGTTGACGATCGTCCCAAGATGGGTTTGCGGGCTTAATTTTCAATGCCTTATGCCTTGGCTTCGGCGCGGCGCCAGGACCGGGGCATGCATCCTACCGTAGAGTTTGAACGTTTATGACGGGCAGCCAAAAGGATTTCCATGATGCTAGCAAATCTCGGCCAAGCCATAATCGCTTCTGCCGTACTTTCAGGTGCAGTGACGGCATGCCTAGCCCTTTGGTCACGCCAAACGATGTAGAACGCTGCGAGCGTTTCCAGTTGACCCAGATCCGGTCGTTCACGGCCTTTTTTAAACTCCCCGCTTTCGGCCATCCGTTCATGTTGGTCGCGTAGGAGCAGCCCAGCCTTTGACCTGCTCGCCGACCCGCGAGCTTCTCAAAAATCGGGTGGCGTTTCGAAAGTGTTACCGCGGCTCTCATATCGGCTACCTCTATGAGTAATACGCTCCATATTGCGGCCGCGCTTAGATACCGCTAGCTGTTGCACATGGATAATACAGTAGGTGTGCTGAAGCAGGCAGTTTGCGGTGGGTTGATCGCATTGATGGCTTGCGCCTCGTCGGCCGCCGATAGGAACACTGCGCTGCCGGATATGACCACAATCCTGCGCGAACAGCGCGTCGAAAGCGCGTCGGTCGCCGTGATCCGCGACGGACGGATCGTCTCGACCGGAGCTTGGGGTGCGGCCGGGCCGGACCGCGCGGCGACCGCCTCCACGCCCTACAATCTCGCCTCGCTGACGAAGCCGCTCACGGCAGAGGTCATCCTGCGACTGGTGTCGGTTGGCAAGCTGTCACTCGACGAGCCGATGGATCGCTATTGGAGCGACCCCGACCTGTCGCGCGATCCACGGCGGATGAAGCTGACGGTCCGCATGGCGCTGAGCCATCGCACCGGGTTGCCAAACTGGCGCGATTCAAAGGGGCTGGCCTTCGACCACGATCCCGGCACGACGACCGGCTATTCTGGCGAGGGATATCAATATGCGGCGCGCTACGCCGAGCACCGCACCGGGCAATCGTTCGAGACGCTTGCTGGCCGCTGGCTGTTCGCCCCCGCCCACATGCGCGCCTCGGGCTATGTATCGGCGCAAGGCGAGACGGTACCGATCGCCGTGCCATACGACGAGGCAGGCAAGCCGCTGCCGGTCGAGCGGGTGACGCGATACAACGCTGCCGATCTGGCGCATGCGACCGCGCGTGATTATGCGCGCTTCCTCATCGATGCCCGCAACGACCGAGGTCTGATCGCGTCTTTAGCGGCGGAGCGCAGCAAATCGCAGGCCGACCTGACGCCTGAAACATGTGCCGGAACGAAGGAGGCCAGCTGTCCGCGCTGGACCGGCTTTGGCCTCGGGTGGCAACTCCTCGGGTTTCCTTATGGCACGACGATGCTCCACACCGGCAAGGATGCAGGGGCCTTCACCTTCGCCGCGATCGATCGCGCGAGCGGCGACGGCATCGTCATCCTGACCAACAGCGACAACGGATGGCGAGTCATCCTGCCCATTCTCGAACAGACGGGGAGCGATCCGAAGCTGATCGCCTTCCTCCGTGGCCAGATGAACTGACAGGACCATAAGCATGATGACCGCCATCGCCGTTGCCGCAGCTTTGCTCGCGACGTCCGTACCCTCCGCCGATCCGTTGATGACGGAAATCGGCGCGCTCGATGCGAAGGTATTCGACGCCTACAACCGCTGCGACCTGCCGACCTTCTCAGGCTATTTCGATCCGAAGGTCGCCTTCTACCACGACACCGGCGGTGCGACGTTCGAGCGTGACGCGATGGTCGACGGCGTCCGCAAATATATCTGCGGAAAGGTGAAGCGCGAGCTGATCCCAGCGACGTTCCGCGTTTATCCGATCAAGGATTACGGCGCGATCGAGGAAGGCGAACACCGCTTCTGCGAACTGGCGACAGGGCGCTGCGAGGGGATCGCCAAATTCGTGATGGTCTGGGCAAAGCAGGATGCCGCCTGGCGGATCACCAGCGTCCTCAGTTACGGACACCGCGCCGCGACCGCTGCAGAGTAGCGAAGCGCCACTGACAGATAGCCCGTGGTGCGCTTCCCGATCCGGTTTGACGAATCGACCCATGAGGCGACACTCAGGCCGCCAGGTGCGCTTCCCAAGACCAGCCGTTCGTTCACCTTCGTTGACTCTGGCTCGACCTGTTCGAAGAGCATCGCCGCTCGCGACAACAAGCCGAGCCGGTCCATGACAGAGGACAGACCGTTGACGCATCGAGGGAATCATTCATTCTGTCGTCATCATCATCAGCATCAACATGTCGAGGGGCGCCGCCAAGGCGGCGAACGGGAAATGGAGATCGAGGGAGCAAGTCTGGACGCGGTACTGCATCGACTATACCGCGAGCTGCTCAAACATGGTCGATCGGCCGGCGGAACGCGCGGAGACAACCGCGAGATGCTCGGGGTCTCGCTGCGCATCCATAATCCGCGAGCGCGCATCAGCAGATCGGAGAACCGGGGCAAGCCGTTCAGCGCGTTCGGCGAGTTGCTATGGTACCTGTCAGGTTCCGACACCCTCGCATTCATCAAGCCCTATGTCGCGCGCTACGCTGACGACGCGGTGCACGGAATCCTTGAAGGCGCTTACGGCCCACGGCTTACGCGGATGCGCGACCGCATCGACCAGTTCGCCAGCGTCGAGACCCTGCTCAAGGAACGTCCCGCATCCAAGCGCGCGGTGATCCAGCTGTTCAACGCCGAGGACATCGTCACCCACCACAAGGAGATCCCCTGCACCACGACGTGGCAGTTCCTCCTGCGCGATGGACTTCTGCACATGTCGGTGACGATGCGATCGAACGATGCGTACTTCGGCCTTCCGCACGATGTGTTCTGCTTCACCATGATCCAGGAGATGATGGCTCGACGCCTGGGTGTGGAGATGGGCGAATACCTTCAGTACGTCGGCAGCATGCACGTGTACGAGAGCAAGCTCGATGCGATGGCCGAGTACGTCGCTGAAGGCGTGCAGCAGACGATCGCAATGCCTGCGATGCCCGACGGCAACCCCTTCAAACTAATCGGCCAACTGCTGCACGTCGAACAACGCCTGCGCGCCGGCGAGGAGCTCGACGCCTCGAACGAGATGGCCGACCCGTATTGGGCCGACATCGTCCGGCTCCTGCAGGTATTCTGGGCGCGCGAGTGGGTGGAGGACCACCCACACCGCCTGAAGCAGCTGCGTGCTGAACTCGCCAACTCAACATATCGCCCATTCGTCGACGCCAGGATGCACTTGAAGCCCAAACCTCGGGCAGCGCTCCAGATCGACACCGCCTAGAATTTGGGAAATCAGCATGTGGCCGTCTAGGAACGCCGAACGTCAGCGCATCGTCAACGAACTGAATGCTGCAAGAGGACCACTCAGCCTGCAGGGCCTGCCGGACGTCGCGAGCGTCGACACGCTCGCAATGCAGTTCGTCGCCAGCATTCGGCGTGAGGACTATTACCGTCAGGTCCAGGCCAAGCCGGTATCGGCGAGCCGGGCAGATCCGAACCACGCCTCCTTCGATGCCGAGCGCGCGGTCGCGTTCCACATGCAGCAGGGCAACGTCGACGAGGCCGGCTGGCTCATCTTCCTGATGACCCACTTCGCACGACGCCCCGACACCGGCTGGCTCCGGCTGAAGGACGTTTATGGACAGCTTGGCGCTGGCATCTGGGACTGGCCGACCGTCGCCGCGAACCCGGCCGCGTTCTACCAATGGCTGGCGGCTAATTGGCAGAGCGTCCGAGGGGCGTTCGGCAACCACCGCAAGTACGAGAGCATGCGGCCCACGGCGAAACGGCCGATGGCGCAAGCCGTCGCCGACTATCTGGCCTGGATCGGGCCGGCCGGGCATCGCGCCTTCTTTGCGGGCGCGGTGCGCACGGCGGGCAACAATCCACACACGATCTTCGATCACCTGTACGGCACGCTGAAGATCACGTCCTTCGGGCGATTGGCCAAGTTCGACTATTTGTCGCTCGTCGGTCGCTACGGCCTTGCCCCGATCGCTGCCGGATCAGCCTATCTCGATGGCGCGACCGGCCCGGGTCGGGGCGTCCGGCAGCTCTTCGACGGCAACCCCACGAGCGCGACGTCCAACGTCACGCTCCAGAGTAAGCTCGATGCGCTCGACGGCAGGCTGAACGTCGGCATGGAGGTGATGGAGGATGCGCTGTGCAACTGGCAGAAGAGCCCGCGCCACTTCGTCCATTACAAGGGATGATAGCTGCATCTGTGTTCGCAAGAGAGAATTATTCTTTCCAATCCGCCGCTCTCGGTGCCGGCGATCGAGGCCGCGGCGGCGCTTCCGCCGCGCATCTCCGCCCTAGCCCGGCTGATCGAGGCGCGTCGCCTTGCGGCTTCGCTCGGGATCCCCGGTGAGATCGTCGTCATGCAGAAAGGCACGCGCTGACGTTGCTTACCGCGTCGCCAAGTTCAAGTTGGTGGCTTACGATCGGGCGGATTTTTGAAAAGCACCTGCTGAACGCTTAGGATCAGACGGCTCCGCCATTGTTTGGCGGCTTTGCGACTTAGTCGAGTAGTGGCTCAAGCTGATCCCATCTCCAACGCCGCTTGAGGTAGTTCAGCTGATCCTGACGGATCATTTCGCGGTGCTGCATCTGCCCGACCGTCAGGCCAGCCGATACGCCCACGCGCACGCTGAAGCGAACGACTTCGTCTCGGGCTCCATCAAGCCGGACGAACTCCTCGGCGTTGCGCTCGGGAACGATGCAGCGCGAGGCGAAGTCGTTCGCCTCGCGCTCCGCATCGTCGACTCCTTTGCCGTCCATCTCGGCGTCGATGAAGGTCCGGGCGCCGTGAAGCATCAAGTGCCCGATCTCGTGGAACACAGTGAACCAGAACTTGTCGTCGGAGAGGCCGCGGAAGCTCAGGAGTATCATGGCCTTGTCCGGCGCGACCATCCTGCTCGCGCCGGACGCCGGACAACCCTGCGGCGCACGCTTCGCCACGACCGCGACCCCCGCCTCGGCGCACAGCACCTTCAGCTTGGGCAGGAACAGTTCCGGATCCTTCACCTTGGACAGCTTGCGGATCTCGCCGAGTCGATCCTCCAGGTTCCCGGCGCTCCAGGTCTTGGTATCGACCAGATCCGCGCCGAGCTCGCCGCTGCGAAGCCACATCAGGATCGCGGCGTCGTCGGAGGTGAACGCCTCGGACTTGCGGAACAGCGTGTCCGAGCAGATCCGGCCGTAGCGCGCGTCCCACGCCTTCATGGTGCCGACGTTGAAGAACGTCAGCCGGCGCCGCACCTCTGCCCTGCGCTTCTCCGCCGAAAGTCGGCCGCGGGGCTTGTCACCGGGTACCGGCAGGAGCAGCCACTCGTCGCCTTCGATAGCGGTCGCACGATCAACTGCGCGCTCTAAGGCGGCCTCATAATTCGCTTGCCGCTTCAACCAGAACGACTCGGTGCCGCCCAGGTGCCGGGCGAGCACCGCCGCCTGCGCCAGGTCAATCGAGCCGGTGCCGTCGAGAAGGCTCCGGAGGGCAGCCATTCCACCATGGAGATGCTTGGCGACGTCGGTGGCAGCGATGCGGCGTCGGGACATCAGCGCGCGCAGCGAGTCTCCGGGCTTCGAGAACCAATCGGGCGTGAACTCAAGTCCGTCCGTCAAGGCAACCTCGATATTTGCACCAGCT
>CAJYKO010000332.1 GCA_913775215.1 uncultured Devosia sp.
CCGAACATGGCGACCTTGACGGCACGAAATGCAACCCTTCAGTCCACCGCCCACAAGGCGTCCGTTGGCCATTTTGCGCGCCCCGTTTTCGCAACGCTTCTTCCTCTTGCCGGCTTTGGCGCCGCCAACTTTCTCGCCGAAAGCTCTGGCGTCATGCCGCTCTTTTTCTCGCCTGCTGGCCTTCCTGGCTGGGCTGGCGCAGCAATTCACCTCATCGCTCTCGCCCTTACTGGGCTTGGCATTGGTCTCGCCTACGAAAAGGGTCTTCGCGGCCGCAAGGCGCTTCCCTGGGGCGTGGCACTAATCATCGGCATGATCGCCTTCCCATTCTTCGCTGCTCCGCTCGATTCGCTGCAACTTGCTCTCGTCATGACCGGCGTGATGATGCTCGGTCTCGCCACCGCCATACGCGTCGCCCGCGTATCGCGTCTTGGTGGCTGGTTGATGATCCCGATGCTGGGCTGGATTGGCTTTGGCGCTGTTTTGGGCCTTGCCATCTCCGCCGCCTGGGCGCCGCCTTTCGCGCTGGTCACCGCGCAGAACCCAGCAGCTCCCGCCGCCAGCTGACCTCAGCCAAATCCTAGTTACCCAAAGGTGCCTTCTTGCGGGCCCGCTCTCAGCGGCCCACATGAGGGCACCTTTTTTTCTGGAGCAATCTCATGGCTCGCACGCTCAAGATCGATGTCTTCACCGATGTCGTCTGTCCCTGGTGCCTCGTCGGCTCGGCCCGGCTCGATGCCGCCTTGGCCAATGTCCCCGACGATGTCGATGTCGTCGTCGAGAACCACCCCTTCTATCTCGACCCGACCGTTCCGCCAGAAGGTGTCGATGTCGGCGAGATGCTCAAGCAAAAATACGGTCGCGATCCCAAGGAAATGTGGGAGCGTGTCGAAAGCGAAGCCGCCAAGGCGGGCATCACCCTCGATCTCTCCAAGCAACCGCGCATGTTCAATACGGCCAAGGCACACACCATCACGCGGCTCTCCAAGGCCAATGGCAATCAACACGAACTGGCCAATGCCATTGCCAATGCCTATTTCCTCGATCATCGCCAGATCAACGACGACAATGTCCTTGCCGACATCGCCGCCGAATTCGGTTGGGATCGCGGCGATGCGCTGGATGCGATGAACGATGCCAATGAACTTTCGATCACCGAACAGCTCGCCACCTCCGCCGCCCAGCAGGGCATTCGCGGCGTTCCCTTCTTCGTCTTTGCGGAAAAATACGCCCTATCCGGCGCTCAGCCTGACGAGGTCTTCACCCAAGCACTCGACAAGACAATTTCCGAGCTCTGAGCCGATTGGCAGCACACGCTCGGCATATCGTGTGCTGCTCCTCTACGCCACGCCTGATATAAGCCCCTCCGAATGAATCGGAGTGTCTATCGGTGAAGTGGCTGCGTGTTGTTCTCCTGGCTCTCGTCAGCCTCGTCGTCATCGCCTATCTCGGCGCCGTCGGCTATATGTATGCCAACCAGCGCGCCCTCCAATATAACGCCGTAGGCAAGGTCACACCCCTCGCCGAAGCTGGCCTGCCCGGCGCGGAAAATGTCGCCATCCCAGTCGATGGCTCCGTCGTCAATGGTTGGTATCAGCCGCCCACGCCCGGCAAGCCGCTGATTATTTACTACAAGGGCAATTCCGAAAGCTTTTCGGCCGAATACGAGCGCTATCAGGCCTTCGTTGCCGATGGCTACGGCGTCCTCGCCTTCGATTATCGCGGTTTTCCCGCCTCGCCGGGCTCGATCAGTGAAGCCGGCATCCTTGCCGACTCCATCGCAGCCTATGATTGGGCCGCCACCAAGGGCTATCCGATCGTCTTGTGGGGCCGTTCGCTCGGCACCGGCCCTGCGACTTATGTCGCGAGTCAACACGATGGCCTCGCGCTTCTCCTCGAAACGCCGTTCCTATCAGCGGTAACGGTTGCCGCCGAGCGCTATCCGATCCTGCCGGTCAATTGGGTCATGCTCGACCAGTTTCATTCCGACCAATGGATCAAGAACGTCACCGAGCCTGTCTTCGTCGGTCATGGTACTGCCGACCGCACCATCGACGTGACCAATGGCGAACGCCTTTACGATCTCGTCCCCAACAAGGACGAACTCTGGATCGTGCCGGGCGCCGACCATTCCGATCTCTGGGCGGCTGGCATCTGGGAAAAAGCCAAGGCCTTCTTTACCCGCGCCGGAGCGGTTCGCTAAACATGTCGCCCTCCACTTCCGGCGCCATGACCGGCCGCCGCACTGCCATTATCGGCGGCCTCATGGTCGCCACCGGCCCGCTGAGCCTCACGCTTTATGCCCCAGCGCTCCCTGGCATGGTCATCGACCTCGGCACGACCGATGCGGGCGGCAAGCTCACGCTCACCGTTTATTTCGCCGCCTTCGCCTTGGCTCAGTTGATCTGCGGTCCGCTCTCGGACCGTTTCGGCCGCCGCATCATCGGCATCATTTTCTTTGCCATCTATGTGCTTGGGGCTCTCGTCTGCACCTCAGCGCAAAACCTCGAAATGCTTCTCATCGGCCGCATCCTCCAGGGCTTTGGTGTCTCGGCAGGCGTTGCCCTTTCCCGCGCCATGGTCCGCGACCTTTTCGTCGGGCGCGAGGCCATCGGCATTCTGACACTGATCAATCTCGTCCTCACCGTCGCGCCCGCCGTTGCCCCCACCCTCGGCAGCGCCATCCTCGCGATCGGCTCCTGGCATCTGATGTTCGTGGTCATGGGCGGTTTTGGCCTCGCGATTATCGCGCTCCTCGGGTTTTCGGCCCGCGAAACCCTGCCGTCCGAACGCCGCGTGCCGCTCAATCCCAAAACCATCATCGGCAATTACGGCCGCCTCCTCCGCGCGCCGGCTTTTCTTCTGCCCGCCGGCACGCTGGCAGCAGCCTTTGGTGGCTTTTATGCCTCGGCAGCACTGCTTCCCTTTGTACTCATCGACCAGATCGGCCTCACGCCCTTTCAGTTCGCCATGGCTATGCTGATCCAGACCGGCTCGTTTATTACCGGCAATCTCATCGCTGCCCGCCTCGCCAAGCGCCTCGATGGGTGGCAATTGGTCGGCATTGGCCTCGTCCTCATCGGCCTTTCGGGACTCGGCTATGCCGTCGCGCCGCGGATCTGGCCCAATGAAGTCCTCGCAGTCATGATCCCCGTGGGCTTCTGGATGCTGTCCCTCGCCTGCCTCAGCCCCAGCGCCACGGCCGCCGCCATGTCCGGATTCGGCGAAATCGCAGGCTCCGCCGGCGCCCTCACCGGCTTCTTCCAGATGGGCGGCGGCTTTCTCGCCTCCCTCGCCGGCACTGTTATGTTTCCTGAAGCGCGCACAGCCTTGGTCCTTCTCATGCCTGGGCTCGCCCTCCTCGCCATCCTCCTTGCCAGCGCGGATATGCGACGAACACGCTCGGCATAAAGCGTCCGCCAATAGGGCCGCCCCAAACCCCAAAACAAAAACGCCACCCCGAAGGGCGGCGTTTTAAAATTCAGAGCTTTGTCAGGGACTAGCTGCGAGCGGCTGGCGCTGCGATCAGGCCTTCACGCTGTGCGCGCTTGCGAGCCAGCTTGCGGGCGCGACGAACGGCCTCGGCCTTCTGGCGAGCCTTCTTCTCAGAAGGCTTCTCGTAGTAGTTGCGCAGCTTCATTTCGCGGAAGACGCCTTCGCGCTGCAGCTTCTTCTTCAGGGCGCGCAGCGCCTGGTCAACGTTGTTATCGCGAACGACTACTTGCAAAGGTCAACTGCCCCTTCAAAGCTTGGCAAATTGGTGTGGATGAAAGCAACGGGGCCATAAAAACCACGTCGCCGACCAGCAGAGCCGGTCACCGTGGCGGCGTCTATAGACCAAGAATCCCCCTCTGTCCACACCAAAGCTGCCGATTTCAGGCAATCTCGCCCAGCCTGTGAATCAAGTTCGCATCGAACCAACGGCGCGCCCATTGCCCTTGTCCGTCCCGGCGCGCCGTTCTACCTCTGGCACGATTAAGGGAGACCACCATGTATCAGCCGCTCGTTCTCGTTCCCGGCCTTCGCTGCGATGCCTATCTCTGGCACGCCGTTATCGAACGCCTCGACGAACGCGTCGCCCCGGTGGTCGCCGATGTTTCGCGCGATGATACCATCTCTGCCATGGCCGCGCGTATCCTTGCCGCCGCCCCACCAAGCTTTGCCCTCGCCGGCCTCTCGATGGGCGGCTACGTCGTCCTTGAAATCATCCGTCTGGCGCCCGAGCGCGTCACGCACCTCGCGCTCCTCGATACCAATGCCCGCCCCGATAGCGAGGAGCGCAAAACTGCCCGTCGCGCCGAAATGGAATTGGTCCGCCAAGGCAAGTCAGCGCTGGTCTCGCGCATGGGCCTGCCCAATCTGCTTGCGCCCATGCACCTTGATACGCCTATCGCCGAAGCCGTCCACGCCATGACACTTCGCGTCGAGCCCGAAGTTTATCTCCGCCAGCAAAACGCCATCATGAACCGGATCGACTCTCGTCCATTCTTGGATCAGATCACGGTCCCGACCCTCGTCGGCGTCGGCGCCGAAGACAAGCTTATCCCGCCCGAACTTTCCGAAGAAATGGCTGGAATGATCACGGGAGCGAAGCTGGCAATCTTCGCCAATGCCGGTCACATCCCAACCCTCGAAGCCCCACAAGCCGTCGCCACGGCCATGCGCGAATGGCTCGCGCGGTAGGCACATGTGCTGGTGAACCCTCATGGTGAGGTGCTTTGCAGCGCAAAGCATCGAACCACGAGGGTGGACCTAGATCCTACCCAGCCCGCACAATCTTGTTGATGTGCCCCATCTTCCGCCCAGGCCGCGCTTCGGCCTTGCCGTAAAGATGCGGCTGGGTATCGCCATCGATCCCGCCCGGAACGATAGCGACTTCGTCTCCAATCAGGTTCTGCATCACCACATCGGCATAGCGCTGCGGATCGCCGAGCGGCCAGCCGGCCACGGCCCGCACGTGCTGCTCGAACTGATCGGTGAGACACACAGCTTCCGTCCAATGCCCTGAATTGTGCACCCGCGGCGCAATCTCGTTGACCACAAGGCTCGGGCGCTCGCCGCCAATAACGAAGAATTCGACCCCGAGCACGCCGACATAGTCGAGCGCTACGACGATCACCTTGGCGAGCATGGCCGCATGCTTGGCAACCCCAGCCGGAACATCGGCCGGCACCGTCGAGGTAAAAAGAATATGGTCCCGATGTACATTCTCAGCCGGATCGAAGGCCCGTACCGTGCCATCGGCACCACGCGCCACGACAACCGAGATCTCCTTCTCGAATGCCACAAAGCCTTCGAGCACCAGTGGATGTGGCTTCAGTTCGGCAAAAGCCGCCGCGGCATCTTCCGGCGTGCGCAACACCCGCTGCCCCTTGCCGTCATAGCCAAGCCGCGTCGTCTTCAACACAGCCGGCAAGCCAAGCTCTGACACTGCAGCTTCAAGCTCTTCCAGCGAATGCACTGCCCGATAAGGCGCGACCGGAATGTTCTTGGACGCCAGAAAGCCTTTTTCGGCGAGGCGATCCTGCGAAATCGCAAGTGCATTGGCGCCCGGCCGCAATGGCTTCAGGCTCGCGAGGATTTCCGCCGTCGTCGCAGGCACATTCTCGAATTCATAGGTGACGACATCGACCTCTGCCGCAAACGCGCGCAACGCTGCTTCGTCGTCATAGGCCGCCACAGTCTTATTGGGCGTCACGTCGAAGGCCGGGCTTTGCGGATCGGGGCAATAGATATGGCTTTTCAATCCCAGCTTTGCCGCCGCCAGCGCCAGCATGCGCCCCAATTGCCCGCCGCCCAGAATACCGATGGTGGCGCCGGGGCGCAGCGCCGCAATTGTCTCTGCCAAGTCTGTTACTCGAGATCGGAGGGGAAATGCGGCACGGCCTTGGCCTGCCGTTCGCGATGCGCATCAAGCCGGTCTGCCAGCTCATCGTCGTTGAGCGCCAGAACCGATGCAGCCAGAAGCGCCGCATTGATCGCACCCGGTTCGCCGATCGCGAGCGTGCCCACGGGAATGCCGCCCGGCATCTGCACGATGGAGTAAAGGCTATCGAGCCCATTGAGCGCCTTGGAGCGCACCGGCACACCGAACACCGGCAGCGGGGTCATCGAAGCGATCATGCCCGGCAGGTGTGCCGCGCCGCCAGCGCCTGCGATGATGATCTTGATGCCCTCGGCCCGCGCATGAGTGGCAAAGTCCACCAGCCGCTCGGGCGTGCGATGCGCAGAGACGATCCGCGCTTCATATTCGATTTCAAGGGATTCCAGGGTTTCAGCGGCCAGACGCATGGTCGGCCAGTCCGATTGACTGCCCATGACGATGGCCACAGGTGGCTTGAGCATGGCGGTTTCTCCCCTGCCGCTCCGCAAAGCGCGCATCTAGCCTATATCGGGGAAAGGCTCAAGCCATCCGCAGCACAGAGCGTCAGGCGATGATATCGGGCAGGAGAATATTTTCGAGCTGGGTGATGCGGTCTTTCAGCGCCAGTTTGCGCTTCTTGAGCCGCTGCACCAGCATTTTATCGGCAAACTGCGATTGCGTCAGTGTGTGGATGGCCGCGTCGAGATCCGCATGCTCCTGCCGCTTGGTCGCCAGTTCCAGACCCAGTTGGGCCTCTTGTTCCTTGCTGAGCTGCAGCATGACCGGAAAACCCCGCCCCCACTCATCTTTGGTTAACGCATCACGGGTTGTTTTGCATCTGATTTCGATGAGCCGCCCATCTGTGCTCGACAAACCATGAAAGATTTGTGACCATTGTGTCGTCCACGATGTCGAAGGAGTTGTCTATGACTACTGAAGGCCACATCGCAGCGCTGGAACGGCGCCATCAGGAACTGGACCGGCAGATTCAGGCAGAGATGCAGAATCGCCAATATGACGACCTGGTGGTCTCCACGCTGAAACGACGAAAGCTTGAAGTAAAAGACGAACTAGCGCGCTACAACGGTGCGCAAGACTAATCGGTCGGACGACCATTTTCACTGAGTTCTGAGGGTCACGGATTTTCCGCGGCCCTTTTTGTTTCGCCGCGAGCGGCAGCAAACAAGCCCTTTATCCTCTGACCAGCCGCTTGGGCGAAACGGGATAGGTCCGGTCGCGTCCCAACATTGTCACCTCCACTGCCGGCCAGTGGAGGAGCCCGACAAAAGCCGGCGACAGGATATTGAGCGCGCCAGTCGAGCTGCCATAGGCGGGCAAGATCATCAGTCTGTTGTCATGGACGAAGCACGCACTGCGAGCACTGCGACCGGGCATGGCGATCCGAGCGGCGGGATGAAGATGGCCGGCGATCAGCCCTGCCCTGCCCCGCTGCGGTTCGTGGGTCAGGAAAAGGCCATCGAGTTCGAGTTCGGCACGGCATTGTCCGCCGATGACATGCGGGCTGGGATCATGATTGCCCGAAAGCCAAGTGCATTCGACGGCTTCGACAATTGTATCCAGGCGGAGCCGTTCGGCCGCACCGAGCAAGGCGCTGGCATCGGCGCGGTGGAATGTGTCTCCAAGCGAGATTAGTTTTTTTGCGCCGGTGCGCCTGAGATCGGCTTCGAGCCGGGCAAGCGTCATACCGGTATCATAGGGTGGCAGCATCTGACCGCGACGGGCAAAGCTCGCCATTTTTTCAAAGTGCAGGTCGGCCACAAGGAGGGTCTGCCGCGCGTGCCAATAAAGACCGCCGGAGGGAAGAGGCTCAAAATTGTGGCCGGCAAAGCGCAGCACGGGAGACTCCAAAGGAGAAATATCGGAGGCGGCGCTCAGCATATGGTTTCTTGGTCACCCGATCGGAAGGCCTCGCGGATCGGTGTCCCGGCGCTTAAATCTCGCCGACGGCCTCGCGGAGGAGTTCTTCTGCTGCGTCTGCCATAGCCGATTCGCGGGCTTCTCCGAAAATGGGTTCTTTGCCGATATCGAGCATGATGGGCACTGCGAGCGGTGAAATCTGCGTGAGCGGCTTATGGATAATGTGCGATTTGATGCGCGCCAGCATCTGGCCAAGGCGTTCGATGTCGAGAAGGCCCCGAGCCGCATCGCGGCGCGTGGCTTCGATCAGGATATGGTCGGGCTCGTGCTGGTAGAGCACATCGTAGATGATGTCCGAGCTCATGGTGATCTGCCGGCCCGTCTTTTCCTTGCCGGGGTGACGGCGCTCGATGAGTCCGGCGATTATTGCGCAGTTGCGGAAGGTGCGCTTCATCAGGGCGGATTCATCGAGCCAGGATTCGAGATCATCGCCAAGCATATCCTCGTCAAAAAGTTCGTCGAGCGATAACCGATCGGTGCGGATCAGGGCCGAAAGATCCCCAAGCCCCCAAATGCCAAGGGAGTATTCGGAAGCAACGAAACCAAGCGGACGGGCGCGCATGCGCTCGAGGCGCCGGGTCAGCAGCATGCCAAGGGTCTGGTGTGCGAGGCGACCTTCGAAGGGATAGCAGACGAGGAAATGATTGGAGCCGCGCGGGAAGGTTTCAACCAGAAGGCTATCGCGATTGGGCAGGACCGAGAAATCGCGCTGCAGGCGCAGCCAGTCGCTCACCTGATTGGGGAGTTTGTCCCACTCCTCGGGCGTATCCATGATCCGGCGAACACGCTCGGCAAGATAGGTCGAGAGCGGGAAACGGCCGCCCGAATAGGACGGCACTTTGGGGTCCTTGGCAAAGGCGCGAGATACGAAGGCCTCATTATCCTTGATGCCCTCGAAGGCAACGATCTCGCCGCCGAAGACGAAGGTATCGCCGGGGACGAGCTGGCCGAAAAAATACTCTTCCATCTCACCAAGCACGCGGCCGCCTGAACCGATGGGGCCCGTCTTCCGGCCGCGCTTTTGCTCCTTGGAGCGAATGAGGCGGACGCGGACCATGGGCTCTTCGATGATCGTGCCGATATTGAGCCGGTATTGCTGGGCGACGGACGGATGCGACAGGCGCCAGCGGCCGTCCTCGTTCTGGCGGAGGCGCGCATAGCGCTCATAGGCGCGAAGGGCATAACCACCCGTGGCGACGAAATCGAGGATTCGATCGAATTTTTGGCGCGGCAGATCACGATAGGGCCAGGCGCGGATGACTTCGGCATAAAGATCATCGGCAAGGAAGGGTTCGGCACAGGCCATGCCGAGAACGTGCTGGGCCAACACATCATAGGCGCCGGGATGAGGGTCCTCGCTGTCCTGATGGCCCTCGGAGACGGCTTCGACCGCCGCCTCGCATTCGAGCACTTCAAAGCGGTTGGACGGCACCAAAAGCGCGCGCGAGGGATCGTCGAGCCGGTGGTTGGCTCGTCCGATACGCTGCAGCATACGCGAGGACCCCTTGGGCGCGCCGATCTGGATGACGAGATCGACATCCCCCCAGTCGATGCCGAGATCGAGCGTCGAGGTGCACACCACGGCTTTGAGCTTGCCATCGGACATGGCCGCCTCGACCTTGCGACGCTGTTCGACTGAAAGCGAACCGTGATGCAGCGCGATGGGCAGCATGTCCTCGTTGATGTCCCAAAGACCCTGGAACAGCATTTCGGCCTGGGAGCGCGTGTTGACGAAAAGCAGCGTCGTCTTATGGGCCTTGATGGTCTCGTAGAGATCGCGATGTGCGTAAATGGCAGAATGCCCGGCCCAGGGAAGACGCTGCTCTGTTTCGAGGATAGCAAGTTCGGGGGCAGCGCCGCCGGTCATGCGCAGAAGATCGGCGGGGCGGTTGGCGACGGGCTCGGCGATCCAATCCCGGAGGAGATCGGGGCGAGCGACGGTAGCCGAGAGGGCGGTTACCCGCATTTCGGGCGCCAGCTTGGCGAGTCGCGCGAGGCCGAGCGACAAGAGATCGCCGCGTTTATTGGTGACGAGCGCATGGAGTTCGTCGAGAACGACGCGGCGGAGGGTGCCGAACATGAGGTCGGCATGGGGATGAGAA
>CAJYKO010000333.1 GCA_913775215.1 uncultured Devosia sp.
GCTTCCGCGTACTCTGGCAGGGCGTTGAGGTCGCCAATCTGCCGATCAAGGAACTCGGCGATGAGGCTCCGGAATATGACCGTCCGTGGCTGGAGCCGAAAATCCCGGCAGCGCTGGCAACTAACGACGTGCCGCAGATGGACGTTGCCGAGGCTCTCTTGAAGCTCGTCGGTGGCCACCAGTGCTCCTCGCGCCGTTGGGTCTACGAACAGTACGACACGATGATCCAGGGCAATAGCATCCAGCGCCCTGGCGGCGATGCCGGCGTCATCCGCGTGCTCGGCCACGCCAGCAAGGGCCTCGCTTTCACCTCGGACGTCAACCCGCGTTATTGCGAAGCCAATCCCTATGAGGGTGGCAAACAGGCCGTCGCCGAATGCTGGCGTAACCTGACCGCTACCGGTGCAGAGCCGCTCGCCGCAACGGACAACCTCAACTTCGGCAACCCCGAACGTCCCGAAATCATGGGCCAGTTGGTGAAGGCCGTTGGTGGTATCGGCGACGCTTGCCGTGCGCTCGACTTCCCGATCGTCTCGGGCAACGTCTCGCTTTACAACGAAACCAATGGCCGCGGCATTCTGCCGACCCCGACCATCGGTGGCGTGGGCCTCCTGCCGGATTGGCAGAAGAGCGTTCGAATTGGCTTTGCCGCTGCAAACCAGCCGATCCTCCTGATCGGTGGCCCGGCAGAGCGCGGCACTCATCTCGGCCAGTCGATCTATCTGCGTGATCTCTTTGACCGCCGCGATGGCGATGCGCCGCATGTTGACCTATCAGCTGAGCGCAAGACCGGCGACTTCGTCCGCAAGCTCATCCGTTCGGGTGTCGTTACCGCTTGCCATGATCTTTCCGACGGCGGCCTTGGCGTTGCGCTGGCTGAAATGGCTATTGCTGGTGGGATCGGTGCAACCGTAACCGACATCGAAGGCCATGATCCCATTCTCCAATACTTCGGCGAGGACCAGGGTCGCTACCTTGTGGCTCTTAATCTAGACCCGCAGGGCGACGAGATTGCGGCCCTTTGGGCTGAGGCAAAAGCCCTTGGCATCGAGTCGCCCTGGATCGGTACCACCGGCGGCACTGAACTTGTTCTCGGCAAGGCTCGCGCAGTTTCGCTGGAGGAATTGAGCCAAGCGCACGAAGGCTGGTTCCCCAACTATATGAACGGTTGATCGGCCTGTTGAACGCGGATGCCATATGATCGCCACCCTTTGGTCCGCCAAAGGGTGGCGCGTTGTTTTTGGAGCAGGTGATGAATTCGAAGCGGCTTTTGGCGATCGTGGTGAGTGTGAGCACGTTGGCGCTTCCCGCGACGAGCTTTGCCCAAAATTTGAACATCACCCGATCCATTCTGCCCGATCAGCCTTATACGCTGATCTACCCCGAAGTTATGGTTGCAAGCGGACCTCCGGGCGGTCCGATTACTATCAACCATCCCAATGCACCCTTGCAGTGTGACCTGACCATTGTGCCGGCTGAAGATCCAAACTGGTCAGCGGAAGCAGCGGTGTCTGCGATAGACCGCGACGCCGTGACAGGGGCTTGGGCAGAGACGTTCCCCGGCTTCGCCCTCGGAGAAACAGGCACCAAGTCTTACCAGGACGCCACCGCGCTCTATTACGAAGGCACCAGCGAAAGTTCGTCTATGGATGTGCCGATCACTTTGGTCCACACTGAGACCGTGCGCGAAAATCGCGGCTATGCGCTGGACTGTATCTACGCGACGTCGGTCGCAGAGCAGGTGCGGCCGGCTGTTGAATTCATAATTGCCAATTTCTCGACTCGTTCGGACGCTGATTGCTGCGTGGGAGCGACGCCAGAAGCTGAACAAGCCCCGCCTCAATAGTCCAGCGATATTGAAGCCGCCCCTACCGCATGCCATATCAAGCATATGCGCCGGCCATGGCGAAGCCAACACGACGGGGAGACTGAACATGCCAATGGACGCCCACGAGATCGAGCGCCGCATCAAGGCCGCCCTGCCCGATGCCGATGTCGAGATTCGCGATCTCGCCGGTGACGGCGATCACTACGCCGCGAAGGTCGTTTCTGAAGCTTTCCGCGGCAAGAGCCGCGTGCAGCAACACCAGCTCGTCTATGCGGCCCTCCAGGGTGACATGGGAGGCGCCCTGCACGCTCTGGCGCTGCAGACCGGCGTTCCCGAATAGACCCATGCCAGGTCTGCGCGACTCGCTTGATCTTATTCGCATGGTGCGACCCGAGGCGGGCACTGCTGCGCTCGACCACGAGATCATGGCGGAGCGCGCCAATTCGATCGGCGCAGCCGAGGCGCGCGTAATCAAAAGCTTGACCGCGCTTGAAGCCGGCAACGACAATGCGCTTTACGAAGCGAGGGACGCCGTATGGTCCTACTTCGTCCAGCGAGAGCTCATCGGCTTCCGCCAGCACGGCGACGTCATCCGCGATCTGAAAATCCCGTCAAACGTCCTCAACGGTCTTGGCGCTTCTCCTCCAAAATCCAGATGACCGTCCCCGGCTGTCGGTTTTGCCGCGACAACGGGCTGCTGATCGACGAGCCTCTGCTTGAAACCAGGCATTTCTATCTACTCGCGAGCCGCGATCCCGACCCGCCCTTAGCCACTATGATCGTGCCGCACCGGCACAGTGAAAATCCATTCGAGATCTCTGCTGAGGAATGGACCGACTTCAACGCCACGCTCGCAGCTACGCGGGAACATTACAGCCGGCATAAGCCGGATGGATTCACACTTGGCTGGAATGTTGGAGCTGTTGGCGGCCAGCATGTCTTCCATACTCACCTCCACGTCATTCCCAGATTTGCCGGTGAACCTCTCGAAGGCAAAGGCATCCGAAATGCGTTCAGGGAAGCGCTGCAGCGGTGACGCGTGCCTTGATCTTCGATGTCGACGGCGTGCTTGTTGATGGCTACCACGCGCGGCCCGATGGGCAGACGTGGGAGGAAGAACTGCTGATCCAACTCGGCATCGATCACAAGCGTTTTCGTGACGAGTTCATCTACGAGATTTTCATCAAGAAGGTCGTTGTCGGCCAAACCGCGCTCATTGATGCGCTTGATCGGCGACTTCCATCATTCGGTTACAAGGGCTCGTCGATGGCGTTTGCGCAGCATTGGGTAGCGCGGAACAGTCGGCCGAATACTGAACTGCTGGAGGATATCCGCCGGCTCAAAGCCAAGGCCGATATCAGGCTCTATCTTGCGACCAATCAGGATCATGCGCGCGCCCAATGGCTTTGGCAGACGCTTGGATTATGCGAACTCTTTGACGAGATGTTCTATTCGGCGCGCGCCCGAGCCATGAAACCAACGGACACGTTCTTCAATTTCGCCGCAGCGCGGATGGGACCGCAATCTGAAATGCCGCTCTTCTTTGACGACACGCAAAAAGTGGTAGAAGGCGCCCGCAATTTTGGTTGGGAGTCGGTGCTTTTCTCGAGCAACGACGATTTTCGCTTCCACCCTTGGATCAAGGACAGACTTTAATGCGCTTAGGCCATACTCTGGTTTTCCTGCTACTCCTGTGCGCTGCGCCGGCAGTGGCGCAGGAGGCGCAATGTTTCCAGAACGAGCAGTTTCTGGTCGTCGCGCAGGATCGCAGTGATAGCGCGGGCATGGAAATCCTGGCGAGGGAGCCGGCGCGCGGCAAGATCAAGTGCGAATACGCTGAGCGCGACGGTGATGTCGTCGTCAATCCCGTGGGCCAAGAAGGTTGGCCTGATGGCCAACCGCTTTGGTTCGAAGGACTTGCGGGAAAGTACCTGGTGCTGACGCGATCAACTGGGCCGGACGGCGATATCCTCATCATCGATCTCGATGAACACCAGACTATAGTCGATGAGGCGGCCGACGACGAGATAACTGTCAGCGACGACGCGGTGACCTACTGGATGCGGGTTGAAGCGGGGACCGCCAAAAACTGCCCGCAGTTCGAAGAGTTCACCTCAAACGGACTCGGCGCCGTGATCGCCGAAGAACAAGTCCTCGACATTGGTTCGGGCGAGATAAAGTCGACGGGCGAAAAGCGCTGCAGCGCGACACAGTAACAATAGTGGGCGACTTCTGGCGGTGATCTCGACACTGCCGCAGTCCTGTCCTATTTAGAGCGCGAGTTCACCCGGCCCTTGAAACCGGTTCACTGAAAGGCTCCTCCCATGACTGACATCAACGCCTTTATCGACGAGAAGGTGAAGAACAACGACGTGTTCCTTTTCATGAAGGGCACCCCAGATTTTCCGCAGTGCGGCTTCTCCGGCCAGGTCGTTCAAATCCTGAACTATCTCGGCGTCGACTATGACAGCGCCAACGTGCTCGAAAGCCCAGAACTGCGCGACGGCATCAAGGCCTATTCCAACTGGCCAACCATTCCGCAGCTTTATGTGAAGGGCGAATTCGTCGGCGGCGCCGATATTGCCCGCGAAATGTTCCAGTCTGGCGAATTGCAGCAGCACATGCAGCAGGCCGGCAT